>CAJXPG010000112.1 GCA_913057925.1 uncultured Colwellia sp.
CTCGTGGGCTCGGAGATGTGTATAAGAGACAGAACCAACTGAACTACCACTCCGCGATATTTCGCTTTGAAAAGTTATATTATGCTAAATCACTTTAGTTATACAACTCTTCTTGCTTCAACAACATGTCGTTGAATGCGGCGAGATAATACGGTTATGATGCGACGCAGTCAACCACTTTTTTAATAAAATTTACTGCATGAAGATTTGACGAGCAATCTGATGAAAATCCAAGCATATTTTGCGCGCTTTTTGCATTTATCCGAAACACGATCGCTTATTTTCGTTTTCCCTTTGGTTTCCTCTTTCGCAATATAAAGAATAATATTAAGGCAATAAACAAAATGACGACATTTCCAACAATAATATAGATCATTGTTTGTTGTTCTTTTGCTTTTTGTTCTGCTTGCTGAGCTTCTAGTGCTAAAACGGCCTCTTCTTTTGCTTTTAACTTTAATGCTTCTGGACTTTCATTCGCCACTTCACCTTGTACTATGGCGCCAGAAATAGGGTCTATGTCATTACTATTTGCTTCAACATTAAAAGTATACTCTGGCACAACTAACCGGAACTCACGCCCTGTCGTTGTTTTGCCAAAAGCACTAACATTGACCCGATAAATTCCAGGCTCTGTATTGAGAATTTCTACATTGCGACTTTCACCGACGCTTTCCATAATAGAGAAAGGCTCAATCTGTCTATCTGGAAAAGTAAACTTTCCTTGGAAAACCAAACTATCAGGGTCAACGAAGCTTGGATCGATTGTTATGTTAAGTTGATGGGGCTTATCAGTATCTTCAGACTTATCTACATTGAGTATCACAGGTGTTTTTTGTAGTAAAATTGAGGTTTGTCTTAACTCTCGTGTTGCCATTGGTAATTTAACCAAATACACAGGTTGCCATTCACCTGAAGCAAAATCTAAAACAAACTCTCCAGTAAAGGTGCTGTCATTAGCATATTCATCTAAACCGCGGCCGTCATCTCTAAATGAAGAAACTTTAATAGCATCTGCGCCAAAATTATCATATTGAGAATTATTGGTGCTATAAAAGTTAATATCTAATTTCACAACGTTTTTAAAGTGCGGACTGTCAATTGCCTCATCACCGTTAAACAATTTACCTTCAACTTTTAATGTTTCACCAGAAAAGGCTATTTCTGGAAGTGGGTCTACAACTATTTTAACATCAGAGACTACAAATATTTGGCTATTCGGCAAAATATCACCTACTGCCTGCCATGGCCCTGGCATAGGTTTTTTAATCTTTATCATGTCAAAAGTACTATCATCAAACCATTGTACTTTTTCGTGATCATATTGATTAACTCGAATCTTACTGCCATCAGGCCTAATTAAAATAATTGGCGTGCTACCACTTTTCCGATAGAAAATAAGCGTGATTTCTTCTAAATTTGCATCTAAACGAAAACGGTTATCAAAATATGGCACCTGATTGGTTACATTGTCTTTTTGATAATATTCTACTTTTTTCCTACTAAGCTCATCACTCTCACCAGATGCAAAAGCATTTAATGAAGAGATAACAATGGCCGGCATAAGGAATGCTTTCATTAACGTTTTAACAAAGAAGCGGTCAAACTTATTTATTTCCAAAGGGGATCTCCTCCTTTTTTAGCAATTATCGCGACACGTTCTGTGTGTGCTTCTAATTCATCGGCAGATGCACTAACAACCTTTAATTTATTACGTGTTGAAGCAAGTCGCCTGATGGCATTGTTATCTTCACTATTGCCATCACCGACTGATAGGTTAAGGGTTGACTGTTTACGTGTCATCTCTACATAAACAAAAGCAAGTAACTGAGCATCAATAAGTGCACCATGATAAGTACGGTCGACTAACTTATCTACACGATAAAACCTGGCTAAATAATCTAAGGTTTTAGGCGAGCCAAATTCGTCTTTCGACACTTTCAAGGTATCGGTAATAGTACAAATATCTTCCGTCATAGGGACTTTATCCTGACTTCGCCCCATTGAGTTGAACAATGAAAACTCATGATCCATAAAGCCTACATCGAATTTAGCGTTATGAATTACCAGATCTGCACCTCGAATAAATTCAATAAACTCATGCACCACCTGAGAAAAGATAGGCTTGTCATCAAGAAAGTCATTGGTTAAACCATGAACATTGATAACCTCCTGCTCCATTTCTAATACTTGGCCTCGATGATCCATTGGTTTGATATAGGCATGATAAGTTCTACCGGTTAACTGGCGATTAATCATTTCAACACAGCCAATTTCAACGATTCTGTGCCCTTCCCTAGGATTAATACCCGTTGTTTCTGTATCTAAAATGATGAGTCTTTGGTCTTTATCAGGAATGTGCGCGTCTGGGGTAATGTTCACTTATATGCCTTTTCTTTATCTATCATCATGAAGAATTAACTTCATCGATTATTTTTCTGGTAAGGTTTGTGGGAATTCAACTAAATTAATATGCATACGCTTACTAGTAAAGCATAACGTAATTAAACCAATAACAATTAAGCCCTGTGAAATTAACCAGGGTAATGATGTTAACTGCCAATAGAAAAACACCAAAAGGTTAATAATAAAGTCAAATACCAAGGCAACCACAAGCATAACTCTCGTATAAGGCCAAATAACTTTTACCCACGAAGGTGCATTGGGTCTACGTAAACTAATAATAACAACCACCAATAAGCCGATGACACCTGAAACTAAACTGACAAAGAACAAGTTTTTCTCAGGATAGATCCACTGCATGGTTGCGACCCGATCTTTCATATTTGTCACTGACATCAGCCAAATAAGATAGCCTCGTAAAACGAAGGCTAAGACCAAGTAGAAGCGCCTAGAGAGTTTCAAGCAATCAAACTTGTCAAAGTCTTCTATGGAATAATGTTGATACTTTGTAGACACCTAGGCTTTACTCACTTTTTAAGTTTCGCTCTTGATGTAACAACTGTTGCGCAGTGGTGATTGCCTTTACTGCTTTTGACTTAAATTCTCGAGTATATAGCGTGTAAACCACCCATAAACTCATAAATATCAACAGAACGGGATGAAAAAACCAACACATTGCAGCTAAGGCAAAATAGTATGATCTCAAGCCATAGTTATACGAGTGAGCTGCTTGGTCTTGGACAATGGCCATTTGCTTTGCATAAGCCATCAAGTTTTTATTCTTCCCTGGAAGGTCTATAGGTGCTGCGCCTATCATGACATTTAAAAATCCATATTGTCGCATTGACCAAGTAAACTGAAAGAAAGAAATAACAAAAATAAATGCCAGCAAGCTCAATTTAAGTTGTATTGCTAAATGCTGAACCTCTGCGGCAAACGGTAAAGATGCAATCACTATCTCTAAGGTTTCTACCTTTGCAAACAAGGTGAAGATACCCGCAAGGATCAGTAAGGTACTTGATGCGAAAAAAGCAATATTACGTTCAAGGTTTGCAAGTAATGCGGCTTCGCCCACCCTAATTTCTCGGGTAATAACTTCATACATCCAATGAATTCTATGTTGATGCAATGACCGAGCGATACAGTTGGTCGTTTTAGCTTTTCTGCGGGCAAAGACGGTATAACCGTACCATGCAGAGATAAACACGATTAATGCTAAAATATCAATCAGGGAAAATGGCAAGGTCTGTTCCTTTAGCTAAATTGAACAAGGATGAGTGGTGATTATACGCCAACTGTAAATATAGACCAACAACTTCATGTTATTCATAAAGCTATGCTTTTCTCGTAACTTTTCTGAACATTACTTTGTATAAAGAAATATACATTGAATTATCAAAAAACGTTCTGAATTAAGCTTTAAAAATAAAACAACAAATACGACTAAGTACTTGAGTTTTTAAATTAATTGCATAGCATAGGTAATAATCGAAAATTTTTATAAAGTTAATTAGGAATTCATATGAGCATTTCAATAAAGGCTAAACAACTAGTATTGTTAGCCACTGTTTCATTTACCATGACTGCGTGCAGTAACGTTCCGCCTCCTGCAGTAGAAACGTTAGCCGGAAACTGGAAAGTGATGAGTATTCAAGATAAGCCAATACTGGCAAATAGCTCGGTAAAATTGAACTTCTCACCAGATAACTCATTATCAGGCTCTGCCTCGTGTAATAACCTTTCATCAAGTTATCAAACAAACAATAATTCCTTAATTATTGCCCCTATCGCAACAACGCGCAAAATGTGTTTACCGGCTTTGATGGAGCAAGAGTCAAACTTGTTGCGCACATTAGGTAAAGTTAAGCGTTATCAATTAAATAAAGGTGAACTGTCACTTTACAATCAACAAGGGCTAATACAATTAAAAGCTAAACGGGTAAAACAGTAGAGTTTTCCCAATTTAATACCATAAAACAAGCTTCCTATGCTATTTAGCTATATAGGAATATAACTTATAACAAAATATCACTTCTTTTTTTATAACAACTAGCTACTCTTAGGCTGTCAAAGTAACTCATTTACAGGAAAAAATATGTCTAAAATATTTGAAGACAATACCACTACCATAGGTAATACACCGTTAGTAAAATTAAATCGCGTGATAAATGCTGACAATGGCGTAAACGTTTACGCTAAAGTTGAAGCAAGAAACCCAAGTTTCAGTGTTAAATGTCGCATTGGCGCTAGTATGGTTTGGGATGCTGAAGAAAAAGGCTTATTAGTTCCAGGTAAAGAGATTGTTGAACCTACAAGTGGTAACACAGGTATTGCTTTAGCATTTGTTGCTGCTGCACGTGGATACGGTATCACATTAACAATGCCAAGCACGATGAGCCTAGAGCGACGTAAGTTATTAACAGCGCTTGGTGCTAAAGTTGAATTAACAGATGGCGCAAAAGGAATGGGCGGTGCAATTGCTAAAGCGCAAGAGCTAAAAGATTCAGATCCTGATAAGTATGTACTGTTAGGACAATTTGACAACCCTGCTAATCCAAAAATACACGAAGAAACCACAGGTCCAGAAATTTGGAATGATACCGATGGTAATGTAGATATCTTCGTTGCTGGTGTTGGTACAGGTGGCACGCTTACAGGTACAAGTCGTTACATTAAACTGACCAAAGGTAAAGCAATTACAACGGTTGCGGTTGAGCCAACAGATTCACCTGTGATCACCCAAGCACTTGCAGGCCAAGACCTAACGCCTGGTCCACACAAAATTCAAGGTATTGGTGCTGGTTTTATTCCTGGGAATTTAGACCTTGAAATGGTTGATGCTGTTGAGCAAGTTTCAAATGATGATGCTTTTGCCATGGCTCACCGTTTAATGAAAGAAGAAGGCATTTTAGCTGGCATTTCATCTGGCGCAGCAGTCATTGCAGCAAAACGTCTTGCTGAGCGTCCAGAGAATAAAGGTAAAAACATCGTAGTTGTACTTCCTAGTTCAGCTGAACGTTACTTATCTAGCGCGTTATTTAGTGAAAGCTTTAGCGATAAAGAACTTGTTCAATAAGTTTTATTTGTAACAAGTCATAAATAGTTAAAAGGCACTTCGGTGCCTTTTTCTTTTCTTATTCAACAACAGATTTAACTTCACTTTAGTAAACTAATCACGTTATGATTAACGCATAAGCCTTCTTTTTGATAAGTTTCAATGCACTACTTTAAATTACCTATAATCTCATCGTTATTTCTATCTCTGGTATTGTTAACCGCTTGTGGCGGGGATGATACAAAAAAAATTACTACTGTCGATAATCCTGAAATAGTTTCTGTTGCCTTTTTTGATGCTCTCTATAATGAAAGAAATGTAGAAAAAGCCGCGTCTGTTTGTAACCCTAAACTTGCTAAACTTATTTTACACTATCGTTCACCAGAAGCTGTTGCTCGTCATCTTTTTAATATGTCTTATGACAAGGTAGAAATCAGACCTGACAGTGGTGGCGTAAAAGTTCGAGAGCAATTTAAAGGCAGTGCAAATATTACTATCTATTTTGATGGTTATTATCAAGAGAGTAGAATTAAAGAAGTTAAACGTTTGGCATTGGTTCAACGAGGCGGTAAGTGGTTTATTGACAAAATATTAAAAGACCCTTTTTAACAAATTAACAAATTAAGTAGATAAATTATGTTAAAACCAGGCACCTATCAACATTTTAAGGGTAACTATTATCAAGTACTCTTTGTTGCCAGACACAGTGAAACAGAAGAATCTATGGTCGTGTACCATCCCGCTGAAAACAGTAATGATATTTGGCTTCGACCATTAACGATGTTTGATGAAATTATTGAACGAGACGGTAAACAAATAAAGCGCTTTAGTTTTGTAAAACCATAGCGCTTTATATCAAGCAAGTCCTTAAATTTATTTAGGCAAGCAAAGTAACTGCCCCATAACTAAAAGGGCTTTGTTATCCTACATAGCTTCAATAATTAGCCAATAGAAAAGAAATTGTGTTCTTGCCAAGGTACCTGTTTATGATGTATCTCAGTAACATCTGCTTGTTCAGGCCCGTGTGATAACCATTCCAACATTTTATCAATGTTTTCTTGCTCGCCACAAAGCAGAACTTCTACATCACCATCGGCCAAATTACGCGCATAGCCACTCAAACTGTACTCAATTGCTTGCTGTTGAGACGACGCTCTAAAATAAACGCCTTGTACTCTACCTGATATATGCGCAATATAGCTTACATTCATATATGCTTCTCTTCTTGTCATATTATTATTAGTAAAGTTTGCACCGAAGACCTGCATTGTCTAAAATCGGCGCAAATATCCATTTCACAGAATAATAACCTTGTTAACAACTCAGTTATTCATTCATTAAAAGTAAGTATAGACCTATGTCAGCAAGAATTTATTTAAATGTTGGGCGCGAAAAATCATTACTACGCAAGCACCCTTGGATTTTCTCTAAAGCAATCAATAAAATCAAAGGGAAACCTATGCTTGGAGACACTGTTGATGTCTTTGATAGTAAAGGAAATTGGCTAGCCAAAGGTGCATATTCACCTGAGTCACAAATTCGTGTTAGAGTTTGGAGTTTTGACGAAAAACAAGAAATAGATAGAGAGTTTTTCTTTGAAAAATTATCAAATGCTCAACAAAGACGTGAGTGGTTTATTGCTCAGGGCAATTTAACCGGTTATCGCTTGATTGCTGGAGAGTCTGATGGACTTCCAGGGGTAACTATTGATAAATATGACAATTTTATCGTTTGTCAATTGCTCAGTGCAGGTGCTGATTTTCATAGGTATACCATGGTTAATTGTTTAACTGAACTTTACCCTGGATGTCACATTTATGAACGCTCAGATGTTGATGTACGTAAAAAAGAAGGATTAGAGCCAGTAACCGGTTGGTTAACCGAGCCACAAGATTCTACAGAATGTATTATCGAAGAGCATGGCATTAAAATTCATGTAGATATCGCTACAGGTCATAAAACAGGGTTTTATTTAGACCAACGAGATTCTCGCCTTGCTGCAGGCAAATTTGCAAAAGATAAAACCATACTAAACTGCTTCTCGTATACAAGTACTTTCTCATTGCATTGTGCAGCTAATGGCGCTAAAGAAGTGACCAATGTCGATGTATCACAAGCCGCTCTAGATATGGGGCAACGTAATTTAGCGCTAAATGGTCTAACAGATAGTAATGTTAGTTTTGTTAAAGAAGATGTATTTAAATTATTGAGAAAATACCGCGAAGAAAAGCGTCGCTTTGATATGATTATTTTAGATCCGCCGAAGTTTGTTGAATCAAAAGCTCAGCTAACGGGTGCGTGTCGTGGCTATAAAGACATTAATATGCTGGCGATGCAACTGTTAAACCCAAACGGTTTATTATTGACATTTTCATGTTCAGGCTTAATGGAAGCGAGTTTATTTCAGAAGGTAGTCGCGGATGCTGCTCTTGATGCAAAAAGAAATGTTTATTTTGTTGAAAGACTGCAACAAGCAGCTGATCACCCTATTTCATCAAATTATCCAGAGGGCTACTACTTAAAAGGCCTTGTCTGCCAAGTAGAATAGTCAGCTTTATTCGTCATAACCATGATTCAACGATAACAAATAAAGTATAAAACTAAAAAAGCCAGAGTTTCTCTGGCTTTTTTATAAGGTAATTTTATAAGATAATTTTCTACAACAATGACTAAACCGATAATGTGTTAATCAATTTCTTCAATGGAGATACCAATGAGATAGCAGCTTTTACTTTCTTCTTCAATTCGCACTACTCGGCCACTAACATCTAGTGCTTGGACTTGGCTGCCTGCAGAATCAATTTTCACTCTTACATGAGTTGAAATAGCTAATGGGTGCTCAATTTCAAAGGCCATTCCCGTAGCGCTTAAATCTCTACATGTCGCGCTGAGTTGGCTATTCGCTTCATCATCAATAACAGTAACAATCACTTCACTGTTTAACATCATTCGATAAAAATCACGTTTATCATCAAAACCTTTCATTAGCTCTCCCAAACTGAATTTACATGACATTATTATTTATACTGAGCAATAACTGTACTGTCAATAAACGACGAAGGAAAACACCATTTATCACTACTTAAATCATATTTTAAGCAGTAAATGTTCGTTAACTGAAATCTTTTAAGTGATTTAAGATGCGTTTCACTGAAATTGGTTTCGCCGTACCAAGGTTTTGCGCAAAAAGTGAAATTCTCAATTCTTCAATTAACCAACGGGTAGTTAGTAGCTCTGAATCAATTGGTTTGTCTTTTCGCTGTTTCTTTAACAAAGCTTGATAAGCATCTTCAACTTTGGTTACTTCAATTAATTTTAATCGGTCTTGGTTAGGGTCTATCGGTAACTTTTCAAATCGGCGTAACATGCCATTTAAATAGCGAGTGATGTCATCAAGTTTATCTAGCCCCGATGCGCTGACAAAACCTTTAAAAACTAATTTTTCACACTGCTGCTTTATATCACCATGAGACTGAATAACATTTAATGGCACACTGCCCTTCATTTTTTTAACAACATCATGGCGTAAACTTAAAGCACGTTCTACTTTAATTGCTGCAGCTAAGACACAATCAGCTATCTCAGCGCGAACATAATTACTGCAAGCTAAAAACTCTGCTTCTTGACGAGGAAGTTCACTATCGTTTTGCTGTTGTGCAAAGCGATTAACTAACGTTAAACAAGCTCCTTGAATACAATCTTGAAGTAAATCATTAATTGAACCAAACGGATTAAAATACAAGCCTAGTTTGGCTTTATTTGGTAGCTTTTCTTGCAAGTACTTCAATGGCGTCGGTATATTTAATAGAATTAATCGGCTAATACCTTGTAGCATGGCTTCCTGTGCATGTTGCTCTTGCTCAAAGAGTTCAATGGCGACACTCGATTTATGATCAACTAACGCAGGAAAGGCCTTAATGGTAATGTTAGCGACTTTTTTCTCATAGCCTTTTGGTAAATTGCCAAAATCCCACTGAGTTAAATCGCTCTGTTCAATGCCCTTTTCAGCAACTTTCTTTATCGATGCTTTAACTTTGCCTTGCAGCTCAGCTTTAAGCACATTGAGATCTCTCCCCTGCTTCAATAACTTGCCCTTGTCATTAACCACTTGAAAGTTCATGGTTAGATGCACAGGTAGACTAATATCCTGCCAAGCATCTTCAGGTAGACGGACACCTGTCATGCGAAGTAACTGTTTGGCGAGTGCAGTTTTTAACTCACCTTGTTCTGCCTCCATTGCAGCCAAACACGCTTGAGCATAGTTAGGCGCAGGAACAAAATTTCGTCGTAAAGCCTTCGGCAAGGCTTTAATGAGAGCAATAGCTAACTCTTCCCTTAACGCTGGAATTAACCAATCAAAGCCGAGCTCCTGAACTTGGTTTAACAGTGCTATTGGAATAATAACGCTGATACCATCATCAATATCACCCGGACTGAAGTGATAACTTAGTGGTAAAGTAATGTTGTCTTGTTGCCAAACGTCAGGATAATCTTTTTTATTTAACTGCTCAGAAGATTCATTCAACAAAAACGACTTGGTAAAGTCTAAAAGCTGAGGGTTAGTTTTTTGCTCTTTTTTCCACCACGCTAAGAAACTGCGTTGACAGATAACACTTTCAGGAATTTTATCACTATAAAAATCAACTAAATATTGCTCATCAATTAAAAAGTCTTTGCGACGCGCTTTTTGCTCTAATGCTTCAATACTCTCAACAAGTTGTTTATTTTTAGTTAAGAATTTTTCCTTAATAACACAATCGCCATTAACCAATGCTTCTCGAATGAATATATCTCGACAGGTATCAGGCTCTATCTTATTAAAATTGACTTTACGCTTACTGACTATTGTCAAACCATACAAGGTCACTTGCTCAAAAGCCATGACCGCACCTTGTTTCTTCTCCCAGTGCGGCTCACTATAATTTCTTTTAACCAGATGCTCTGCTAGAGGCTCTAACCACAGCGGATCAATTTTGGCATTCATGCGAGCAAATAGACGACTGGTCTCAACTAACTCAGCTGACATTAACCATTTTGGCGACTTTTTCGCTAAGGCAGAGCCGGGGAAGATAAAGAACTTCATGCCTCGAGCACCCTTGTACTCTCGGTTTTCATCTTGCTGACCAATATGACTTAATAAGCCAGATAACAACGCTTGATGTATCGGTGTTAGCGAGCTGTCCTGCTCATCATCTTTTGCTTTATTTGTTTGTTGACCATGCACCGGCTCAGGCATGACAAATTTGTAATCAACTGAGGTAAGCGCTATTTTTTGTTCTTTTAAGGTAAGCTTTAACTGACTAAAAATATCTTGCCACTCTCTAACACGTACATAAGAGAGAAATTCACGTTGGCACAACTTTCTAAATTGGTTTTGTGTTAAGGTTTTTTGCTGTACGCTGACGTATTGCCATAAGTTAAGCAAACTAATGAAATCAGATTGTTTGTTCTTAAAACGGCTATGCTTTTCGTCACTATTTTGTTGCTTTTCATGTGGACGCTCACGAGGGTCTTGAATGCTCAAGGCACTGACAATAATCAACACTTGCTCAATACAGCCAAAATCAATAGCCGAGATAACCATTTTCGCTAACCTAGGATCTATCGGAAATTTTGCGAGTAAACGGCCAGATTTGGTCAGTTGTGTACTGGTATTACTGTGCTTTTTATTATCTGATGTTCCCTGTTTAGGACTTGCTTCAACCGCCGCTATTTCTTCTAACAAGCGCACACCATCAGTGATATTACGGTTATCTGGTGCTTCGACAAATGGAAATCGCGAAATATCCCCTAAGTCTAAGGCATGCATTTGTAAAATGACGGTCGCTAAATTGGTACGTAAAATTTCTGGATCGGTAAACTCACTGCGATTAAAGTAATCGTCTTCAGAGTACAAACGGATACAGACACCTTCAGATACACGTCCACAGCGACCCGCTCGCTGGTTTGCACTTGCTTGTGAAATAGCTTCTATCGGTAAGCGCTGTACTTTAGTTCGATAACTATAACGAGAAATACGGGCCGTGCCTGGATCAATGACGTATTTAATACCTGGCACGGTTAAACTGGTTTCAGCAACGTTGGTGGCTAAAACAATATTTCGACCGCTATGTGGCTTAAAAATACGGTTTTGTTCACTGATGGTTAAACGTGCATACAGTGGCAAGATATTAGTATGGCGTAAATTAGCTTTAGTTAGTGCTGCGGCAGTATCTCGTATTTCTCGCTCACCATTAAGAAATACTAATATATCGCCTTGCCCACATTCACTCAGCTCATCAACAGCTGCTAAAATACCACTAATAACATCGACATCTTGTGGTGATTGCTCGGAGTCATCTTCTGTTTGACGATCGTTCAGCGGTCGGTAGCGCATTTCTACCGGAAAGGTTCTCCCTGACACTTCAATTATCGGAGCTAGCTTTCCGGTGTTATCAGCAAAGTGTTTAGCAAAACGTTCGGGGTCAATGGTTGCCGAAGTGATAATAACTTTCAAATCAGGACGTTTAGGCAATACCTGCTTTAAATAACCTAAAATAAAATCGATGTTTAAACTACGTTCATGGGCTTCATCGATAATGATGGTGTCATATTGTCTTAATAATCTATCCCTTTGCATTTCCGCCAGCAAGATACCATCAGTCATCAATTTAATGTAACTTTGCTCGCTGACCTGATCATTGAATCGAACTTTATAACCTACTTGTCCACCTAGTTTCGTGCCAAGCTCTTCGGCAATGCGATTAGCAACGGTTCTTGCTGCAATGCGACGCGGTTGCGTATGGCCAATTAAACCATCAACCCCTCGACCAAGTTCAAGACATATTTTTGGAATTTGCGTGGTTTTACCTGAGCCTGTTTCGCCCGCAATAATAACCACTTGGTGCGCTTTAATGGCTTGTGCTATCTGCTCTGCATTATCAGAAATGGGTAACCCTGTCGGATAGCTAATATTGGGTAAGTTTTTCAGTTTTTGCTGCTTTGCTTCAATTGATGTCAACACCGCTTGGTGTAGTTGCTCAATTGACTTATGGTATTTTTCTGGAATAACGGACTGCGCTAATTCAGCAGGATTTTTTTTGCCTAATGCTTTGCTGATAGTTTTTTTAACACTAATTAGCCGATTTTTAATCCGGCCAACATCACTATTTTTAGCTTGTGGCAGTAATTCAAAAAGTTCTTGTAGAAAGGAAAATGAAATAACAACAGACTCGCGAGACACAGACAGATAAACCTAAATTAGAGCTAAAGGATTATTTTAACAGTAATACTCGGTAATTACAGTCTGTATGGTAGATAATTTGAAATGAAAAAAACGCCAGATGAACGAGGGAATTTGTACTTTGTCTCGTTTAGCTAGCGTCTATAAGTATCGAGCCGTTCTGCTATACCGCGGCTTGTAGTTTACTGATAGATAAACGCTCTCGACCATGATTGTGGCATGCTTGTAGTACTTCATTTCTAGAAATAGTGCCCAGTAAATTACCATCATCATCAATTACCGGGTAAACTTTTGGCCTGTCTTTCACCATGGTTTGCCCTAATTCTAAAATACTGTCATAGGGTTTAACCGATAGTACTTCTTTTCGCATAATATCTTTCACTATGGCTACTCTTTCGTTGTAGTACAAAGTTTCCAACATTTTTCCCAAGACATCACCTTCTGATATAAAGCCCAGTAATTTATAGTTTTCATCAATAACTGGACCACCAATTTGCTTCGTTTTCAAAAAGCGTAATGAAGCTTCTTCAACTGACATTTTTTCAGTAAAAGTAACTGGGTAGTGATTCATATATTGTTGTATTTGTAATGATTCCATCTTAACCCCTTCCTAAATTCTCATTTAGGATATTGTTGTTTGTAAAGTCTCTGCATCTTTATTAATAACTGTAGATAAGCCTTTGCCAAAAAACCACTTTTTCAATCCCTTTATTCAGTTTTTATTTGGGGCTGTTGACCTTTATCGGTTAAATTTTGTTCGGCTATTTATAACGAGAGTAAAGTGCTTTAATTGCGGCGAGTAGTCTTTAGCCTAGTCATTCTAAGCAAATACTGCTCAACAAAGAGTAAAGCACTTTTAGCCGAATCCTTCGGACTGCGTTTGTTGGAAATTTTTACAGCGTAATCACCTTTTTATGTGACGCTACAAGGATGTAGCTTTTGAGACAACGCAGGAGCAGTTTGTCCTCAATAACCACATCACAAAAGCTCTGCTTTGTATAAATATCCAACAATTCGCTGCAAAAACAATCTCGAAAGATCAACAGCCCCTAGACTTGTGCACTTTATTGAACAACAATGACTCATTGATAAAAGATGATACAAGGAATACAACATGACAGTTAAGTTATTTACACTTTTAACCTTAAGCGCCATTCTTACCATGAGCTCTTCAGTTGCTGTCGCACAGAAGAATAAACAAGCTGAATTAGATAAAGCGTGTGAAGCAGCAAGACAAGTTGCACTGAAGCCGAGAAGAAAAGAAATTTATAAAGAGTGTCGAGAGAAATTTAAAAAAAGTGAGTCTGTTTGTAAAAAAGAAGCTAAAGCCTTCAATGGAAACCGTATAAATGGCGCACCTATGTTTTACGAATTACCGCCCTGTGAAAAAGCATTCGAATACCGTAAAAAGCAGACTCAGTAAATCATTTAGGCCTGGGTAATATAAACTCGCGACAATTTAGCGATAGTAAGTTAGCAAATGGTTAAGCGGTAATATCAACAGAGCGTCCTTTTCTGTTTTCTGCATCATTTTTACTTTGATTTTCGCGAGCAGTTTCTTCTGCTTGCTTATTTGCCTCTTGACGCTGCTCTGCCCTTTGCTCTGCTTGTTGATTATCAACTTGCTGCCTTTGTTGCCTCAACACATCAGCGACTGCACTGCCACTATCAATTGATGAAACCATAAAAACCTCACTTTTTAAGTTGTTTATGTATTCTGCTTTAATTATAGCAGTTAGTAGATATAGTTTAGCGATAACGACAGTGAATTATTTGTTAGCTAAATAACTATGATTTCTGTCTCTTATACACATCTGACGCTGCCGACGATCTACTCT
>CAJXPG010000113.1 GCA_913057925.1 uncultured Colwellia sp.
TCTTCTATTGCTTGACAATATACTTGATAAGCGGGTTGGTAGTTGAGGCTTTGTAGCGCTTGTTGATGAGCTTCAGAGGCTAGGAATGGCCCCTGTAAAATACGCCAACCTTGAGCAGTGCCGGAGTATAGTTTTTTCGGTAAGGCAACTAATATTGCCGCATCACTGAGTACTCCATGGTTGGTAAATATACACGCTTGGGAAGTTAAGTCGGTGCTACCAGCACCCCCTCCTGCAATGGTAATTGCATGGTCTAAACATTCAAATAAACAATCAATAAAGCTTTCAAAGTGACTAACGGAAGCATCATAAAACATTAAAAAGTTATCATCACAACACAGATTGTTATTTTCTTCTAATACAGTAGAAATATAGCCTTCTAAACTGTCTTCATCAGAGTATTGAGATAAGTTTTCATAAGGGATGACATTGAACACTTCATCGAAACCAATAATGATTGCCCCTCTTTTGAAGATATTATTCTGAAAAGTGAGCATGGGGAAAGCACCACCAAAAAGAATCAGTGGGCAGGTTTTAAAAAGCGAGTTTAACTCTTGTTCACAATAGTGATTTTTGTGACAAGTTAATATTAATAAGCTTTTTGCTCCGCTATTTTGCGCAAGGCTTAAACCGTGCTTTAAATCGGTTATTGTGTCGCTTTGAGTATGCCAAGTGAATAGATCAGTATCCATCTTATTGTATCCCTTGGTTTTTTATTGTTATTTTTTAGTAACAACTAGCATAATGCCTAATTTACTAATAGAAAACTAGTGCTAATTATTGTAATTTAACCGGCAAATGTTTTATCCATTGCTGAGTGTCATTTATGCAAGTAAGACTTATGTCTACTTGTGTTGGTTAATAAAAGCACAGTACAACTAGTAAGTTCAACCTAAATTAGAAACAATCCCAATAAATAAAAATAGCTAATGACAATAAGTTAGAAGGAAAGAACACATGAAAAAATCGATTTTTGTAAAGGCGGCATTGGTCGTTTCCCTCGGGTTATCTACCTTGGGGTTTTCATCACTGTCTCATGCAGATGATGATAAAAAGTACCGATGGCGTTTAGCTGAAACTTGGGGACCTAACTTCCCTATTTTTGGTGACGCTACTAAGAATATGGCAAAAATGGTTAAAGAAATGTCTAATGGGCGTTTAACCATTCGTATCGATTCATCTAATAAACATAAATCTGCGCTAGGTATTTTTGATTTTGTTAAAAGTGGCCAATACCAAATGGGACATTCTGGCTCTTACTATTGGAAAGGAAAGAATTTTAATACCATGTTTTTTACCACAGTACCATTTGGTATGACAGCACCTGAGCAATACGCCTGGTTCTATCATGGTGGTGGTATGGAGTTAATGCAGAAAGTTTATGGTCAATACGGAATTTTATCTTTCCCAGGAGGCAATACTGGTAACCAAATGGGTGGTTGGTTTAAGAAAGAAATCAATAGCGTTGAAGATCTTAAAGGTTTAAAAATGCGTATTCCAGGTTTTGCTGGAGAAGTATTGGCCAAGTTAGGCGCTAAACCTACTAACATCCCTTCAGGTGAGCTTTATACGGCATTAGAGCGTAATACTATTGATGCGTTAGAGTGGGTTGGACCTTCACTAGATTTACGCATGGGCTTTCATAAAATAGCACCGTATTATTACACTGGTTGGCATGAGCCTGCGGCAGAGTTACAGTTTATGGTAAATGAGAAGGCTTACAACTCTTTACCAAAAGACTTGCAAAAAATACTTACTGTGGCAATGAAAACAGCTGCTTATGATATGTATGTTCAGTCATACCATGAAAGTGCAGTTAACTTAGCTTCATTGCAGCAAGATTATCCGAATGTAAAAATGCGTTCATTTCCTAAACCTGTGATGGATGCTATTCAGCAAACAAATGCAGATTTGTTAAAAGAATCTGCAGCTAAAGATCCGATGACGGCTGAAATTTTGCAATCACTTAGCGAATATCAAAACAAAGCGAGAGCTTGGACAAATTTGTCAGATAGAGCTTATCTTGATAACTTTGATAAAAAATAGTTATTGTTAGGTAGCTAAACTATTCATTTTAAATATAAAGCCAGTGGTTTTTACCGCTGGCTTTTAGTTTCTGTCGTGATATTTTATCGAGTAATGAAATGCCTTTGAGTTAGCAATTGAGAGTGTAAATGGATTCAATACTAAAAATAACCGGAAAAATTATCGATGCTTTAGGTAATTTTTGTAGCTTACTGATGATTTTGATGATCATGAACGTATTCTATGACGTTATTATGCGTTACTTTTTTAACGATGTGAGCATTGGAATGCAAGAGCTTGAGTGGCATCTGTTTGCTGCGATGTTTATGTTTGGCATTGCTTACACACTGAAAGAAGATGCACATGTCCGTGTAGATATTTTTTATGATGCCATGTCAGCAAAAAAGCAGGCCGTCATTAATATTTTTGGTTCACTTGCATTAGCACTGCCGATTACTTTAGTTATTCTTTTTTATAGTTGGGATTATACCTTTGAAGCTTATCAAATGGGCGAGGGCAGTGGTGATCCTGGTGGCTTGCCACATAGGTGGATTGTTCGAAGCGTGATCCCACTTTCTTCCATGTTTCTAATACTGGCTATTTTCCACGTGATTATTGCGCAATTGAAAGTGCTGACGACACCGGCACAAACTAAAGAAGGAGAGCAATAATGACTGGTATTGTATTATTTGCTATCGCTTTAGTTTGCCTTTTTCTTGGCTATTCCGTTGCCTTTACCTTTGCAGGTGTGTCTTTAATTGTCGGAACCATAGTTTTAGGCGCAGATTTATTTGCTTTTATGCCTTATCGTATTATGAGCATCATGGAAAATACCATCTTAATGGCAGTGCCTATGTTTATATTTATGGGCGTTGTATTGCAAAAGACGGGTTTAGCTGAACGATTGTTAGAGTCTGCTGCTAAATTATTTGGTGGTATTGCCGGTGGTGTCGCCATTTCAACCATTGTTGTCGGAGCACTATTAGCTGCCTCGACCGGTGTTGTCGGTGCCAGTGTGGTAGCCATGGGGGTTATTTCTCTACCTGTGATGCTAAAAAATAATTATCACCAACCAACAGCGACAGGTGTTATTTGTGCATCGGGTACCTTAGGTCAAATTATCCCACCATCAATTATTCTCATTATCTTGGGCGATGTAATGGGCGTGCCCGTAGGGGACCTTTTCAAAGCTGCCGTTCTTCCAGGCATGCTATTAGTAGTGGCATACGCACTTTATATTTTAATTTTAGGTAAAATTAAGCCTGAATATGTGCCCCCTATCGTGGTCACGGAAAATAAGCGTGAATTACTGGTACAAGCCTTAAAAGATATTGTGCCGCCTTTAATACTTATTCTCGCGGTACTCGGCTCCATTTTTTCAGGTATTGCTACACCGACAGAATCCGCTTCAATTGGTGCCGTTGGCGCCGTTATTTTATCTGTTTTTTACCGAAGCTTTTCATTTAAAACAATGCATGAAGTATCGAAAGAAACGGTAAAAGTTACTTCCATGGTGTTCGCGGTACTAATCGGTGCAACGGCTTTTTCTATGGTGTTTAGTTACTCTGGAAGCGAGTATTTAATTGAAGAATTCTTTATGGAATTACCGGGTGGAAAATGGACCTTTATTGCTTTAGCAATGATCGCAATTTTAATTTTAGGTTTCTTTATCGACTTTATTGAAATTGCCTTTTTGGTTGTGCCTATTTTATTGCCGGTAGCGATTGCTTTGGACATTAATTTAGTATGGTTTGCCATTTTAATTTCAATGAATTTACAGACCTCTTTCCTTACGCCGCCGTTTGGTTTTAGTTTGTTTTACCTAAAAGGTGTCGCACCCAAATACTTAAAAACCACCACAATATATAAAGGCGTGATTCCTTTTATTATTATGCAAATTATTGTGTTGTTATTGGTACTATTTTTCCCTGAGCAGCTAATTATTTCTTAGCTGTTTGTTAATTCTGTTAGCCTTGAAGTACTCTAAGTTAAGTCAGTTCTCAAGGCTATTGTCTCTATTTTTTACTAAATAACAGCTAAAAATCACCTACATAAGTGTAAGAAAACTGTAAAAATGCTGTAGATTATTTGTTGAATCGAGTTGGCGTTAGTTATTGTTTTAACTGTGATTTATTTTATTCTATCGATGTTGGGTAACTTGTGTTAACTAAAATACTGGTATATATTTTAGAAACAGTTCTTCTTCGATAGCTTGTTTTATGTTGTTAGCTAAGTATAAAAACACTCTCACTTTCATAATGCTCTTGTTGAGCTCACAAGTCACTGCCGACGATAACTTTCAATTCAGTGGTTTTGCCACGCTTGGCGCGGTTTATTCAGATTCTGATAATTATGGGTATCGTAAACATGTTGGTTCAGATAATGCCGCTTACGCAGGAGAAATAGACTTTAAACAGCACTCATTGCTTGGCTTACAAGCAGACTGGGCTATTTCATCCAATTTTGATGCAGTTTACCAAGGGGTTTTACGGGACTTACCTGAGCCATCATTTGATCGCTACACTACACTTGCCTTCCTACGTTATCAAATAAACCCAAATTGGACGGTAAGATTAGGTAGAACGGCCCCTGATATATTTTTGTTAACTGAATATCGCGATGTAGATTTTTCGTATATTTGGGCAACAGCGCCAAATGAGGTTTACGGTGTAATTCCATATCGCAGCATTGATGGTTTAGATGTTAGTTATAATCAACGAGCACTCGGAGGGATCTTTACTGCAAAAATTTTTGCCGGCTCTAGTGAAGGTGAAATCTCTGCAGATACTTTAGTTCAGGAAGTCAATATAGAGGATGTTATCGGGCTTTCGCTATCGTTTGACCATTTTGACTGGGTAGTTAATTTTAAACATAGCCAAATTAGTATTGCTAATGAGCCCGAATCAAATGCAGAGTTATCCGGTATTATTAGGCAAGTGCCTGATTTTTTATGGACTAACTCAAAGAATTTTACACAATCCCTTTTAATGAAAGGCGAAGAGCTCACCTACTCTTCAATTAGTGCTCAATATCAATGGCACAATTGGTTAGCGACAACTGAGCTCGCTCAGATAAATTCTGATAGTGATGTTTTGCGTCAAATTAACAGTGGCTATGCCGCTTTGTCCTATCAACTGAGTGATCATCATTTATATGGTATATACGCTTTTACTAACTCAGATCGTTATTATTATGATGAGCCAGGCGTTAATGAAGTGGCGCTTAAAGAGTTAATTCATATCACCACGGACTTTATGAACTTTTATGCAGCCAATCAGCATACCATCTCTCTTGGTTGGCGTTGGGATATAAACAGTTATTTAGCTTCATCGCTACAATGGAACTACACTAGTATTGATGAAGCCGGGGGCAGCCCGCTTTGGCTAAACCCAACAGATTATAAAGTTGCTGAAGATGTTAATACCTTCTTATTAACTTTGAGTATGGTTTACTAATGAAAGCGTTAATGAGGGTTTTCATATTTGCCATAATGACACTATTGTTTGGCCCTGTAGAGGCCCAAAATGCTGATCCTTTAGTTGTTGTGGTCCATAAAGATAACCCTGTAGAGCAGTTATCTCGTTCAGAGTTAATTGATTTATTTATGGGTAAATATGTTGCTTTTCCAGATGACAGTAAAGCAATCCCCGTTGAGCTAGAAGGAGATCATGCAATTAAAGTTGCTTTCTATGGCAAGTTAGTTGGAATGTCCCTATCACGCGTAAATGCCTATTGGTCTAGACTGCGTTTTACAGGAAGAAAGCGCGCGGCGGTTTTTCAACCCGATGAGATTGAATTGGTTGATTATATCATTACCAACAAACAAGCAATTGGCTATATACCTCAGTCACTTATTACTAAAAACTTAAAGGTTGTTTATATTCTCAATGAATAAATCAGGCTTAGTTATTCGATTAGCGATAGTTATCACCTTTACAGCAGTTATTGTTGGGCTTATCACGACCCAAATTTTTCACCGCTTTACTTTTTTACAAGAGCAAACGCTTGGTGAGCAAAATATAAAGCAACTATTTAACACCGTTTCACCAACGGCTTCTATCGCGAGTTATTTGAATGATGAAGAACTGGCCAAAGAAGTGGTAAATGGCTTGATAAGTCATGACCTTGTAACTGACGCAGCCATTAAGAGCGATGCTATTCTAATAAAGAGTGATAATTATCAAGAGTCTTCAACGGTACTTGAGTTTACCTTGTTCTCTCCCTTTCAGCAGGAAAGAAGCGTGGGAACGCTTTTTATTAAAGTTAATGAAAACTATCTTAAGGAGAAAGCAAATAAGATAAGTAACACCAATACCTTTGTTGTGGCCCTTGAAGCATCGATCATTACCATTATTTCAATTCTGGTCACTTATTTTGTTATTACTCGCCCTATTTTAAGTATTGGTAAAGCCTTGCACTCAATCAGTCCGGGAACTGAGCAGCGAATTGAGAAACCTAGCTCACATCAACACAGTGAAATAGGTCAACTCGCTGACGATGTTAATGATCTCTTAGCAAAAGCCGAGCAGCAAATGCTGAGGGAGAAAAAGCTACGAAACGAATTGCAAATTCTTGAATCTAGGTTTCGGATGTTATTTGAAAATGCTACTTCAGCAATTGTACTGGTTGAGCCACAAGGTGATATTTTACTTTACAATGAAACTTTCGAAAGGCTGGTTGATAAATTAGCCCTGCCATTAAAAAAGAACTATGGTAACTACTTACAAGATTTGTTTATTCATAAAAAAGAGCTACATGAGCAAGTAAAAATTGCTTTTGCCAATAATGAATCAGCTACCGCAGAGTTAGAATTAACCTCCACTTCAGATGAAAAAATATGGGTACAAGTTGTGGTTACACCACTGGTAACTGATGACTTTCAAGAAAACTATCAAATTACCCTACACGATATATCTAAACGTAAGAAGCAAATATCCTTACTAGATCAAAAAGCCAATTATGATGCGCTGACTAACCTATTGAATCGTCACGCGGCAGAAAATCATTTAAATAAACTTACTGCCACTAAAGTACCTTTTGCTCTAATTATGATGGACTTAAATGACTTTAAGCCCATAAATGATGTTTTTGGTCATGATGTGGGTGATGAGCTATTGATCCATGTTGCGAGTCAACTGATGAAAAGTTTAAGAAAAGCTGACATTTTATCGCGTTGGGGAGGAGATGAATTTGTTATCGTATTACCTCACGCAAGCAAAGAGGAAGTAGAAGCCATTTGTGACAAGCTGATTACTCAACTGAGTAAGCCTCTTCATTTAACGCAACATAATAAAAGTGTTTTTGTTACTGCGAGTATGGGAGTGAGCTTTTATCCAGATGATCAGACTGATTTATTAGAGTTAATCAAACTCGCCGATAAAGCTATGTATCATGTTAAAAGATCCCGAGTTACTGATAAAGCGCTATACATGACATTTAGTACTGATGCATTTAATACCTCAGGCAGTAATGAATCACTATGAGCATACAGTCTAGTGATGTAAACCGTTCTTCTATTGTTCTCTTCTCTGAGCAAGCACAAGTAACTCGGCTTAAATTGACCTTAAGATTGCTATTATCAATTTTTGTACTTTTGCTGTTGAGCGAATTGTATTTTACCGGAATGTCGGCTTTAGCAATTGCTATGATAACTAGCTTTATCATACTCACGTTACTTTATTACTGGGCGTCACCAGATACTGGCAGTGTGATTGCAGGCATGTTGCTATGGTCGGTCGCAGTATTTATAACCTATGCCTGTTGGCTTGGGAATGGTATTTTTGACACGAGTGTTCTAGCTTTTCCCTGCTTGTTAATGCTTGCCATTGTTATCTCAAGTAAGCTTATCTTTATTTCTTTATATGTTTATTTAGTAGGAGCGCTTTGTTTCTTTGCGGTTGTGCACAACCAGAGCTTATTGACAGGCGCGATACTCTTTCAAGGTTTACCTATGTGGGGGCGAGTTTTTAGCTACATTATCATCCTGACACTTTTCTCCGTCGGGGTATTTTTAATATTTTCAGATATCCGAAAACGCTTTAAAAATATATTACAAAAAAATGCTGCACTTGAAAGTAAACTGGAGATATTTAGAAGACGAAGTCGCTTTGATCAGTTAACTGCGTTGCCCAATGAAAATGCTTGTAAAACAGATTTAGCCACAACACTGCAAAAACAAAAAACATCTGGTCATATATTAGCTTTTATTACCTTGAGTGTGAATAATTTGCAATCAACAAGAATGAATTACAGCCATAGCCTTTGTGATGATGCTCTAAAGCTGCTTGCCCAACGATTGACAACGTTTGTTAATGAAAAAACCACTATCTACCGCTTTCAACAAAATGAATTTGTGATTTTAAAGCATTCGATAGATCATCGTAGTATTAGCAAGTTTGTTGAGAAGGTTTATCAACTAAGTTCGCAAACATATCATGTTAACGATTTTGATGTCTCTTTACAGCCAAGCATAGGTATTGCACTTGCGCCATTTGACGGCACAACAATGGAAGAATTAAGGCACAACTCGCATTTAGCAATGCATGCCCAAAGCAACGATAATAAATCAGACTTTAGTTTTTTTGATAAGGCAATGGCAGAAGCAGAGCAAAAAAGGCTTGAGTTAACCAAAGCATTAAAGGGCGCCATTGCTAATGATGAGCTGGTATTACATTTTCAGCCAAAAATTGATTTATCATCAGGCCAAATCATTGGCGCAGAAGCGTTAATTCGCTGGATTAATCCGGTACATGGCTTTGTACCACCAACATTGTTTATTCCTTTAGCAGAACAAGCAGGTGTTATCACTGACATAACGCATTGGGTTATTGAACAGTCGGTATTAGCTTGTAAACAATGGCATGATCTAGGTTTTAATAAATTATGTATCGCAGTTAATTTATCCGCAGAAGATTTTAAACGGGGTAGTCTTTCCACGCATACCATGAGTGCGCTTCATAAAGTTGACTTACCTGCGCATTTTCTAGAGTTAGAGTTAACCGAATCTATGTTGATGGATGATATTAACTTCATCCAAAAGCAGATTAACGAGTTGCGCTCGTTAGGTATCTCATTCTCTATTGATGACTTTGGTACTGGTTATTCTAACTTAGGTTATTTAACCAAATTTAATGTCAGTACGCTTAAGCTTGATCGCTCGTTTGTGATGAATATTTGTCAATCAACTAATGAATTGCAAATTGTTAAAGCGATCATCGGAATGAGTAAAAGTTTGGGTATTACTAACGTTGCTGAAGGTGTTGAAGATAAAGAAACCGGCTGTGTGCTAGCTAATTTGGGCTGTGAAATGGGGCAGGGTTATTATTGGTCTAAGCCGTTACCACAAGAAGCGTTTATTGCTTTGTTGTCAGCTCAATAGGCAAATGATTAAGCTACCCGCTAATGCTAAATCTGCTAGATAAGTGATATAGCAAATTAGTATTTTTATTACGGTTTTTTGGTCGCTGACAATTTTGCCTGCACTTTTTGCATATGCTCTCTAAAACTCTTATCAAAATCACTCTCTCCACAAGCAAAATATGAAGTGGTTGCCTCTACAGGACTGCCTAAAACCTGTTCACGATAAATCGTACAAGTACCGTTATCATTTTTAGTGATAGAGCCAACATGTGAGGTACTAGTATTAAGTATATATTGTTGATCAGCCGTTAAAGGCACAATGGTTTTAGGGACAGGAAATTGCTCGCCATCCATGCTTGAGGCAGAGCGTTTTTGCGTGAGTTCGCCAAAGGCTTGTTGGCGTTGTTGGCTTTCGATATTTTTTCGCAATCGCGATAGACGATCATAACTTGAAAAGTTTGTTAGCGGCTTTTGCTGACTGTTATTTTTGGACGAAACAGGAAGCTGATTATTGGTATTGGCATGGTTATTTTCAATTGAGCTTTTAATCGAGCTTTTAATTGAACTGTTAATAGGTTCTTCAGCACTCGTGGTTGAATCTTTCTGCGTTGATATGAGTGTTTTGTTGATCTTGGCAGTTTTAACCGTCTGCTTTTTTGAAACTTGTTGTGGGATAGCAACTTCATTTATCTCGGCACTAGGTTGAATCGTTTTTTTAGCTGAGGGCTGTGCTGCGGTTTTTTTCGGAGCCTTGTATAAAAAGCTTCTTATCGGTTGGGATTTAGCTTTCTCAAGGTTAATTTTTAGCTCTGTTTTTGTGGAACTATAGATTAATGCCAGCAGCAGCATTATATGCAGCAATACTGAAACAATAATCGCAGTGTAAGATCCTTTTATCACAAGCAGTCAGTTCTTTGTAAGTAACACCAAATTGGCACAGCTATTTAATAGACAAAAAAAAACACCGCAGGTTCAAACCATGACGGTGTTTCTTGTAATTTAAATCGCTTTTGCTTTTATCTGGCGATACTTTGTAATACTTCAATATCGACTAAGTTAATAACTGTCGCCTTTATTTCTGCCATGCTGTCACTCGCGACAAGTAAACCATCATCGTTCACGTTCAAATAGCCTTGTTCGCGAATGTTGGCGATTAATGTTGCTTGTGCACGTTTGTCGATAAATTCAGGAGCATTTATATTATTTAATACCGATAAACGTTTAGCGATTGACACCACTTTAGTTTCTAAGTCTCGTTTGCTCAGCGGCCCTAAACGACTTGCCAATGAAGTAATGATTGCTAAACGCTGTAAGCTTTCATCAACACATTCAGCCATCGCGTGTACCTTACTTAATTGCTCTACATTATCAGTCAGTGACCAAAACCCTGCTTTGGTTTGCTTAGCAATGTCATTTGCTTGCAATGCAGCTAACACTTGTTGAGTTTGCTCGCTAGCTTGCTGATTGTCTTGGTATAAATATAAATCTTCTTTTAATAGTGCAATTAATGCTTGCACCTTAGTAATCAAATCATCTTGGCTGATTTTGCTATGTCGATCTAATAAACGACATACTAATGCCGGTAGTACAAAAGTATGCAAAATGTTGTTGCGATAATAGCGCATTTCAAGATTAGCGGTTTCTGATAATGACACTAAGCTACCAAAGCTATCCTCAGTAATCGTCACCTTATTGAGCGAAATAACATGCGTTAATAACTCGGCACCGGACTCTTCAGGAATTGTTAATTGTTCACTAAATGGCGCTTGGCGTTGCATGTCTATAAAGAAGTCTAATTGGGCTTCTAATGCGACTTTCGATAAAGCTTTGTTTTTGCTGGCGTGTAAGATTAAAGCGATTAAGGCAACACCATTTAATGCCGCACTTTTATTGATGTTTTCCATCACTTGTTCAGCAAGCACGTTAACAGTAGGTGTTAACCATGTCGGCTTTTGGGGATCAATTGGATCGATAGACTCTTTCCAGTCTGGAACTTCTTGATTTAAAAACTCATTGATGTTCATTGGCTCGCCAAAGTTAACATAACCATTACCATAGTTACGTAAACTCTTTATGGCTTTTAATACGCCAAACATTGATTCGCCTTTTTTCTCACTACCACTTAATTCTTTGTGGTAAGTACCAACTTCCATCACATGCTCATAACCTAAATAAACAGGTACTAATGTTAATGGTCTATCAATACCGCGCAGTAAACTTTGAATGGTCATCGCCAGCATACCTGTTTTAGGTGCTAAAACACGTCCAGTACGGCTTCGACCGCCCTCGGTGTAATATTTAACGGCATAACCACGTTCAAATAATAGTCCTAGATACTCGCGGAAAATCGTTGAATACAAGCGATTACCACCAAAGCTACGACGAATGAAGAAGGCCCCGCCTTTTCTGAATATTCCACCCGCTGGCCAGAAGTTTAAGTTAATACCAGCAGCAATACGTGGCATAACTAGGCCTTCTTGGATAATGACATAAGAAAGTAACAAGTAATCCATATGGCTACGGTGACACGGTACATAAATAATTTCATGACCATCTTGCGCTAATTGACGTAATACCTTGGCATTACTCACTTTAATAGCACTGTATAGACGAGCCCATAGCCAATGCAAAATAATTTCACCAAAGCGCAACCAAGAAACGCTGTAATCACCTGCGACTTCATTCATGATCTCTAAAGCTTGTTTCTTAATTTCAGCTTCAGAGACTTTCTTGCTTTTAGCTTCATCAGTAATCATGCGCTTAACGGAAGGATTGGCAAATAATGCGGTAAACATTTGCTTGCGATGCATTAAGCGAGGACCTTTAGCGGCAATGGTTTGACGATGAAAGTGAAAACGCGCAACACGCAAAAATTTATGGGCGGCAACTTCATCATTACCATGATTGTCAGTGATATTTCTAAAAGAGAAAGCTTCACTAAAACGCACTAAGGTGTCACGGCCTAAAAACAGTACGATGAAAAGTTTGCGCAGCCAGCTTGGCGATTCTTGATCAGATAATAAGGTGCCGATATTTAAATTTTTACGCTCTTTTGTTGGTGTTTTTCCCCAAATAAGATTGGCAGGAATTAATTTGGCATCAAGGTTTGGATCTAGCGAGTGTTCATTGAGGATAGCTAAGCCTTGCTGAGTAGCCTTGGTTTCACTGGCTTTTCGCCAAGAATAAACGGGCGTTGGCTTGCTTAAACATAAGGTACGATTAAAGCTTTTACCATTGATGGTAACTTGGCCAAGCGGATCGGGTAATTGTTGTTTCTTACAAGCACTTTGTAAGGCAATTAAATCCGAGGCAGATTGATGACGAACAATATAAAATATTGGCTTGTTGGCTTCTTCGTTAATCTCTTGGCTGTCGGTGATGATTTTGCAACGCACTAATAACTTAAGCGGAAACTTTAATAAGAAATAGAAAAAAGAACGTAAGGCTAACATGTTGTATTGCTCGGATTTAATTATAACGACAGTAAAAGAGGGATTTTAGCACTAATAGTTAAAATTGTCTTGGTTTGGAGGTAAAGTGATAGCACACTAGTGTTAATGCGATAAAAAGGGATAAAACCCCCTTTAATTTAGGAATTTAGCTTGAAAAAAATTGCCGTGTTTGTTGATGTTCAAAATATATATTACACCACCCGTGATGCCTTTGGTCAGCAATTTAATTACCGACTGCTGTGGCAAGAACTATTGGCGCAAGGTGATATTGTCTACGCCAATGCCTATGCAATACAACGCAGTGATGATCAGCAGCATAAATTTCAAAAGGCGCTAAAGCATATTGGTTTTAACGTTAAGCTTAAGCCTTATATTCAACGTAAAGATGGCTCAGCAAAAGGTGATTGGGACGTCGGTATTACCATAGATATTATGGAAGCGGCTGCCGAAGTTGATAATATTATTTTACTTTCTGGTGACGGCGATTTTGATTTATTGCTACGTAAAGTCCGTGAAAAATTCGGCGTTACTACAGAGGTGTATAGTGTTGAAGCGTTAACGGCTAAAGCACTAATAGATGCAGCTGATGTTCATCACAAAATAGCAGCTAGCCTATTACTGTAAACCGCTAAGCTGATTCATTTAGCGATTATTGCTACGGTGTTTTTTCACTAAATAAGCTGAAATACATAGCGCAATGACGAATAGCACGGCACTGGCAATCAGTTCGTTTTGTGCGCCCAATCGTATACCGCTGCCGGCTAATGAAAATATTATCATTTGTGGGATAAAGCCAACAAAAGAGCCACTTACATAAGCTGGCATTGACACTTTGCTAACCCCAGCAATGATATTAGTTAAGAAATTACTGCCTAACGGTAATATGCGAATGACAATTGCCTTTAAAAAAGTTTGTTCACTAAGAAAGGCTGATAGTTTGGCTAATTGTTTGGGATATTTTCGCGTAATCCTCTTGCTTAATAGGTAACGCGAGATACTAAAAGTAATCAAGCAACCGAGCGTGGCTGCTAGCGTTGCGACTACTACCCCGAGAAAAGCTCCCAGATTAATCCCTGCAACTAAAGCTGCAATTTGTCTTGGTAGGCCAATACTGGTTGCAACAGCCAAAAAAGAAAATAGCAGCAGGGTATTTAAAGATGAATTGCTAGCTTTTTTTTGCCAATTTAACTTATCAGCCTGTTCAATAGTCCATTGACTTAAGTCAAAGCTATTCAAGGCTAAGTTTGGGGCTTGCCAATAATATAAACCCACTAGCAATGCGAATAGCAATAACAAGGCTAATATGTTTTTACTTGTTTTAGAGCCGATTGATAGTAGGGTGGGTTTGGATAACATAACTACTCAGTATTGCTTAAACTTGCTAATAATTTGGCTTTGGCTTGTTCAAATTCTTCGGTACTTAAAAAACCTTGCTGCTGTAGTTTAACTAATTTCTCAATGGCATTCACCAAGTCTGTTTCAGCTTTAGCGGTCACTATGCTGCGATCTTCGCTTGTTAACTTGGTTTGCTCTCTAATTAACTCATCAGCTGATGGCTCTACTTTGTTTTGTTCTTGGCTTTGCTCTTGGTTATGAGTTGCAGGGCGAATAATCGCTGCTTGTGAATATAATCTGTCTCTTATACACATCTCCGAGCCCACGAGACCGTACTAGATCT
>CAJXPG010000114.1 GCA_913057925.1 uncultured Colwellia sp.
ACACAGAGTAGATCGTCGGCAGCGTCAGATGTGTATAAGAGACAGTCCATATTCTGCCTGAAATCAAAAATTACTTCTCGCCTAATGGTGTTGGCGTAAAAGCCGGAGATAACCTAAAAAACCCTAAGTTAGCTAAAGCTTATAAAAGTATCGCTACAGAAGGTGTTAAGGTTTTTTATCAAGGTTGGATAGCGGAAAAAATCGTCGATAAAGTACAAAATGCTGCGGTATCACCGGGTTTATTAACCCTAGATGATATGAAGAAATACCAAGCGATAGAACGTGCTTCTGTTTGTGGCCCTTATCATGAATACAAGGTATGTGGCATGCCACCACCAAGCTCAGGCGGTATTAGTGTTATCCAAATTTTGGCGCAGCTTGAGTCGTTCAACTTATCTCAATACCCAGCTAACTCACTTACAGCAGTACACTTATTTACTCAAAGCTCTAAATTAGCCTTTGCTGATAGAAGTATGTACGCCGCAGACAGCGACTTTGTCAGCGTACCTGTTTCTGGTTTACTTGCTAAAGACTACTTAGCTGAGCGCGCTAAGTTAATTGATAAAGAAAAAGATATGGGACGAGCATTTGCTGGTAAACCTGAGCAAAGCTTGGCTCTTGCTAATGATAATGCCATTGAAAGGCCATCAACCACACACCTTGTGGTGGTTGATAAATTTGGTAATGCGGTTTCAATGACCAGTAGTATCGAAAATGGTTTTGGCTCGGCACTTATGGTGCAGGGGTTTATTCTAAATAACCAGTTAACTGACTTCTCTCTTGCGCCAAAGCGTGATGGTAAATTAGTGGCTAACCGCGTTGAACCAAATAAAAGACCACGTAGTTCAATGTCACCTATGATGGTATTTAATGCGGATAATTCATTGCGTTTAATTGTTGGCTCGCCTGGTGGCAGCAGAATTATTAATTATGTTGCTCAAACCATTATTGGTGTTTTAGATTGGCAGCTTACTATTCAACAAGCAATAAACTTACCCAATGTCACTAACCGAAACTATGTAACCACCTTAGAGCAAGGTACTGAGATTGAAGGCTTAAAAGCAGCCTTAGAGAAAAAAGGTCACACCGTGAAAGTAAGACCTCTTAATAGTGGACTTCACGGTATAGAAGTAACCAAATCAGGCTTGGTTGGCGGTGCTGACCCGCGTCGAGAAGGTCTGCCGCTAGGGCGTTGATATTGTGGCAAGAGAAATATTACCAAAGGTGGTGAAGTTTACTTTACCACCTTTTTTGTTGTCTTTTTTTTAAGATTAAGGCAGAGCCTTGTTGTTGGTTGTTACAAGTTAGCGACAAAGTTTGAATAATTGTAATGGGTGTTGTGCAGCGTTTAACGATAAGTTGTCCTATTGTAGTTAGATAAAGCAAAATGATTTTTTTATAGCATTTTGCTTGCTACTGTTTATGATGAAAAAGGTCATAATTAAAAAAATAGGTGATTGTATGGGCTTAAAAACAAAAATTATAGCGTTTGTTATTGTGTTGTTTTTGTCGCTATTGAGTGTCGCACTACTCGGGTTGCAAGTGTTAAACCAAGCGAGTGAGGCAGATAATATTGCTCGTATAAATCAGCTGATGAAATCTACCGCCAATATTGTTGCGCAGTTTGAGCAACTGTCTAGCAAAGAGGGCATCAATGAGCAGCAAGCCAAAGCCTATGCCACACAAATCCTTCGAGAAAACAAATATCATGATTCTGAATATGTTTATGTAGTTGATGAGCAATTAAACTTTGTTGCGACTCCACATGATCCGCAATTGCATGGTACTAGCTTTAATGACTTTAAGGATGCTGAAGGTCAAAGCATTGGTCAATTAGTCGCAAGGCTAGTTGGTAATAAAACCAACCAAATTATTACTTATCACTGGAACTCTGAGCGTGATGGCGAAGTTGTTGACTTAACTTCGGTTGTGCAAAAAACACCTAAATGGGGCTGGTATATTGGTACGGGAATTAGCTATGCAGAAGCCGACGCTCGGTATTGGGATACGGCGAAATGGTTGCTTTCTCTGTCTATTGTTATTGCCGTTATCTTATCTGTAGCGCTGGCTCGTTTTGGCTTAGCTTTGAACAATGCCTTAGGCGCAGAAATAAACGATGTACATAAACTGGTGTTGAAAGTCTCTAAAGGTCATTTAAAGCAAGACGCTAAGTTCAGTAATGCCAACGAAGAAAGTGTTGTTGGCGCTATAAATTATATGCAATCGGCTTTACAAGGTGTTTTACAAGGGATTAAAGATGTTGCTGATAACTTACACAATCAAACAGAAGATTCTGAGCGCAGAGCTGGTGAACTTGATGGTTTAACCCGAACCATGAACGAAGAAACCCAAATGGTTGCCTCGGCCATTACCCAGTTAACAGCATCGGCCAGTAATGTTGCAGACAATGCCAAACAAACGGCTGATTCGGTCAGTGATGCTGAGAAGCAAGGGCAATCTGCAAACTTGTTAACCCAAGAAGCCTCAAAAACAATTAACTTATTAGAAAGTCAAATTGATAACGCCGGCGCTAATATTCAGCTACTTGATGATGAAGTGAATAATATCGCCAATGTACTAACGGTTATTCAAGGTATTGCCGAGCAAACAAATTTACTTGCGCTAAACGCGGCAATTGAAGCGGCAAGAGCAGGCGAACAAGGGCGAGGTTTTGCCGTTGTTGCTGATGAAGTGAGACAGCTAGCACAACGTACTCAATCGAGTACGGAAGAAATTCATCAGATGATTACCAAGCTGCAAAACGCGACTAAAGATGCCAAGAGCTCGGTTAGCCAAAGTATTCAAACCAGTGAAAAAACGGTTGAAAAGTCTCAACAAGTGTCAGATCAGTTATTACAAATAGCCAATTCATTAGGTGAAATATCACAAATGACTCATCAAATATCTACCGCATCAGTAGAGCAACTAGCCGCCGGAGAAGATACAGCTCAGCGCATTGTTAATATTTCTGATACGGCAAGTAACACCTTAAATGTCTCTCAACAAGCGCAATCTGCCGCACATGAAACTCAACAGTTAAGTGGTAACTTAGAGGCAGAGATGAATAAGTTTCAAATGTAATACTCTGACAAAGCTAAACATCCTATTATTTTTTGGTGTGATTATTGCATTTTAAATAATTATCAGTAGTTCCAAGAACCGACAAATTGTTGGCAGGAGTATTAAAAAGTGACAGCGAAAAAATTTCCGCTAATCGCTCAAGTGTTGTGTTTCATCTTAACTATCTATAGCTGGGAAAGTTATGCGGTAGAAAGCTCTGTGCAATTACATAAAGTCGATCAAGATAAAAGCTTTGGTTATAGCCTATCAATAGGTGATGAATTTTTTAAACAAAAAGCCTTTAATTGGCAAGTAAGTTATAACCGTTTTGAAAATGTTGGTGTTGAAGGCTTAGATGAAATAAGTGACGCCTGGGACAAAGCCGGTTTCGATTTTGCTATTCAAACCATCGATTTATCGCTAGCTTATCGTTATTACCCGAAAACTTACGATAAATTTATTAATAGTTTTATGTTTGAAGTTCAACTCGGTGCAGCGGTTAATTTGTCAGAGCATAAATTAGTGTTTCGCCCTGAGTTTGACCGAGATGACATCTATTTTGCCGAACAAGGTGATGTTAATCCGGTGATTGCTATGTCTATACAAAAAAGCTTTACGAAAAATTCTGCTATGCACTTTGGTGTTAAGCATTACCCCAATTTTTCAGACTTTGGCAGTATTAGTACTATCTTTGTTGGTTTTAATTATCGCTTTGGTCGTCAGATAGGTTATTAGCATACATTTGAGTAACATTTTGGCGTTTAAGTTTTTGCTATAATCGTCGATAACGTGTGATAGAGCCTAATAAGCTAACTCGACTAAACTCATATTAATAGTGACACTTCTTGTGTTGAGTAAAGTGTTTAACTGCAATTTTTTAGCGCTAAGTCGCTATTGACATTCCCATTCTGGAGAAGCGTGTGTTGAAGTATAAAATACGTTGCTTTAAGTTTTTAAGCATATTATCACTTGTTGTCAGTAGTGCAGCTTTTGCGGTTGATACTGATGGCGATGGCTATGACGATTCCATTGATTTATTCCCCGCAGACCCCACTGAGTGGATTGATACCGATCTAGATGGAGTTGGTAATAATAGCGATCCTGATATTGATGGTGATGGTTTACTGAACGGTGTGGACGGCGGCACAGATAATAATGATGATGGTGATTTGGCTATCAACATTTACGATCCTCTGCCAAAAGATCCTAGTGAATGGTTAGATACCGATAATGATGGATTAGGTAACAATACAGATACCGATGATGATAACGACGGTGTGCCTGATGCACTCGATGTGTTTCCACTTAATGTGCAAGAAAGTCTTGATACGGACCTTGATGGTATAGGTAATAATGCCGATAGCGATGATGATGGCGACGGTGTTCTTGATGTCTACGACCAATTTCCCCTCGACCCGTTAGAAACCATAGATACCGATCTTGATGGTATCGGTAACAATGCCGATATCGATGATGATGGAGATGGCGTTAATGATGGCAGCGATGCCTTTCCACTAGACTTTAACGTTAATGCAGATTTAGATGGCGATGGTATTGGTAATGCTCAAGATCCTGATATTGATAATGACGGTATTGTTAATACTATGGATGTCTTCCCTTATGATGTTACTGAGTGGTACGACACTGATGGCGATGGAGTAGGTAATAACACAGATACTGATGATGATGCTGACGGTATTGTCGATACCTTCGATGACTTACCGTTAGATCCAACAGAGTCTGTCGATACCGATAATGATGGTATTGGTAATAATGCCGATAGCGATGATGATGGCGATGGAGTACAAGACGGTCTTGATGCCTGTCCGCTAGATCCACTTGAACGTCTCGATACTGATAATGATGGTACTTGTGATGGTCCTGATCTTGATGCGGATGGCGATGGTGAGCCAGATGCAACAGATGCTTTTCCCCTTGATTCAGCAGAGCAGTTTGACCTTGATGGTGATGGCCTAGGCAACAATAGTGATGCTGATATTGATGGTGATGGCATTACTAATGTTAATGATGCATTCGATTTTGATGCGACAGAATATCTAGATACCGATGGTGACGGTATTGGTAACAATGCAGATTTAGATGATGATGGTGATACAGTACCCGATGCTATTGATGCTTTTCCATTAGATGCAGGAGAAACTACCGATACTGATGGTGATGGTATTGGCAATAATACCGATTCAGACGATGATGATGATGGTATTGCTGATGGTGTGGATGCGTTTCCACTTGATTTATTAGAAGACCGTGATACTGATGGTGACGGTACCGGTAATGTAGCCGATGCAGATGATGATAATGACGGAGTTCTTGATGGCAATGATGCATTCCCTTTTGACCCTTTAGAATCTACTGATACTGATGGCGATGGTATTGGTAACAATTCAGATGCTGATGATGATACTCATAACGTAACCCTTGTTGGTGACAATATCCCTGATAGTGTTGATGCTTTCCCTTTAAACCCTGCTGAGTGGCTTGATACTGATCTTAACGGCATAGGCAATAATGCTGACACCGATGATGATGGTGATGGCGAGCCAGATGCAACCGATCGCTACCCATTAAATGCCGCAGAGCAAAAAGATAGTGATGGTGATGGTGTTGGTGATAATGCCGACAGCGATGATGACAACGATGGCTTTATCGATGTTGTTGATGCTTTTGATAACGATCCATTAGAGTGGTTTGATACCGACAATGATGGTATCGGTAACAATAGTGATACCGATGATGATGGCGATGGTCGCCTCGACAGCGTTGATTTATTCCCACTTGATAGCACAGAGTGGCTTGATGCTGACAATGACGGTATTGGTAATAATGCCGATAGCGATGATGATAATGATGGCATCAGGGATGTTGATGATGACTTCCCGTTTAATCCAGTAGAAGGCAGTGATACCGATGGCGATGGCTTAGGAAATATCTTTGATAATGACGATGATAATGATGGTTATTTAGACTTTCAAGATCAATTACCATTAGATCCAACCGAGCATTTAGATACTGATGGCGATCAAGTGGGCAATAATGCTGACCTTGATGACGATGCTGACGGTATGAGTGATGAATTTGAATTGCTGTATGAATTTGATCCACTCAATGGTGATGATGGCGATTTAGATACAGATTTTGACGGTATTACTAATGCAGAAGAGGCGTTCGCTAATACCCACCCGTTACTTGATGATTATGCCCCGGTAATATCGCCACCACAAGCGGTTCATCTTAATGCGGATCATACTTTTACCCCGTTAAATATTAATCGTTTAATCGAATTGACCAGTATTACTGTTAATGATGGTTTAGATGGTCGAAATTGCTGTGGTTTAACGGCATTAGGTTTTGAAACTGGCGATAAAAATGTTAGCTCTGGTTTAGTGCCCATAGTATGGCGCGCAGTGGATAACGCAGGGAATATTTCTACGGTAAACCAAGTACTCAATGTTCACCCGTTAGTGAATTTTTCTGCCGCACAAAAAGTGGCTGAAGGCGGCGTGGCTCGTGTTGAGGTGATTCTATCCGGTCAGGCGCCATCGTATCCGGTCACTTTCCCTATCACTATCAGTGGTAATGTTGATCAAGCCGACTATAACCTAGCAAATCCATCGATTACCATTGATGAAGGCTTTAGTGGTTATGTTGATATAAATCTAAACAATGACTTTCAACTTGAAGGTGATGAGCAGTTAATTGTCAGCTTTGAGTCAGGCATAAATTCGGGTGTGCATAATCAGCACATTATTACGGTATCTGAAGAAAACGTCGCGCCAAGTATTAATTTAACGGCTTGGCAACGAGGCATTCAGTTGCCAAGTATCGCGAAAAATGATGGTGAAGTTACCATTAAGCTGTCGATTACTGATTCTAACATGCAAGATACCCATCAAATTGATTGGCAAATACCTGAATATTTAAATGCAATACTTTCAAGTGATGAGTTACAACTAACATTTGATCCAAGCATCATCTCAATACCAGATGAAAATAAAGGCTTAGTTAACTTAAGTGTGACAGTAACCGATAGTGGCAATACTACCAATAGTGGCAGTGTTGAGCTTGCGCAAACTAAACAGCTGTTTATACCTTTACTGTCAAGTCAGCAAATGTTAGGTAGCCTCGACAGTGATAGAGATGGCATAAGCGATCAGCTTGAAGGTTTTAGTGATGAGGATAATGATGGTTTACCAGCCTATATGGATAATTCTACTATTCCCTATCTTCAGCCGTTACATGTTAATGCTGCGGTGGTGAAACTGGCGGAAACTGAGCCTGGTTTGCAATTAAGACTAGGAAAGTTTGCCTTATCGCAAAGCTCTGATGGTTTACAGTTATCGCAACAAGAAATTGTTGATACCGGTTTGGTTGAACAAGACAGCTTAGTGAATAAGCTCGGGTATTATGATTTTGAAATTCATAATATTATGCCATTTGGTCGTTCAGTTGCCATAGTATTACCACTGGCAAGTGCCATTGAACCTTATTCTGTTTATCGCAAGATAAACGCGGAAAATACCTGGAGTGATTTTGTTGAAGATAGCAATAATGCGATTGCAACAAGTACTACACTCAATGGTGTTTGTCCGCCGCCGCATAGCACACGCTATCAATCAGGGTTAAATGAAGGGCATACCTGTTTAAAATTACTGATTGAAGACGGTGGTGCAAACGATGCTGATGGACTTGCTAATGGCGTTGTTGATGACCCAGGAGGTATTGCCGTTGTTGATAATGATACTATTTCTCTTGATGTAGTGCCTGAAAAATCATCGAGTGGCAGTATGTCTTACCTTTGGCTAATGTTGCTTGGCTTGCTTTACTTGGCTCGCATAATTAAGCGCAACCGATGCTAACTAAGTGCAGGTTATACTAAGTACACTAAGTTTAGAATCATATAATCAGGCTCTCATTTTGAGGGCCTGATTACGTTATTGCAGCATTTAGTTCGATTAAACTTAGCGATTGCTGAGGGCTTGTTTGCAGATAATTCGCTTTTTGGCTTGAATCCTAGGCTTATTCTTGCTCAAATGGCGCCCCTGAATTATTTAATAATTAACATTGGTTACTTGCTAAGCAGCTTTACTATTTTGCTGGCTAAGTTTGATTAAATTCAACACCTAACCAAAAAACATAACTAAGAAATAAGCATCCACCACAGAAATGAAATATTCCCGCGTTTTTATAAATAGCTTAGCCTATGAGTTAGCTCCTGAAGTCGTCACTAGCACAGAGCTTGAGTCTCGCTTAACCCCGTTATATCAGAAGTTTCGCATCCCTCAAGGACAATTAGCAGCCTTAACAGGAATTGAAGAACGTCGTTGGTGGCCCAAAGAACATATTTTATCGGACGGTGCTATTAGCGCAGCTGAAAAGGCAATGGCAGAAACGGGAATTTCCGCCGCTGACTTAGGTGCTGTAGTCTATACCGGAGTCTGTCGTGACCAACATGAGCCCGCGACTGCTTGTCGAATAGCCGCAAAACTTGGTGTACTTAAAGATACCGCTATTTATGATATTAGTAACGCTTGTTTAGGCGTACTATCTGGCATCTTAGATATTGCAAACCGAATCGAGCTCGGTCAAATTAAAGCAGGTTTGGTTGTTTCGTGTGAATCGGCACGTCATATTGTTGATGTAACTATCGATGACATGCTGGCAGAGCCAACCATGCAAAATTATGCGCAATCACTGGCAACCCTAACAGGTGGCTCTGGCGCAGTTGCCGTGCTACTTACCGATGGCAGCTTTAACCTAACAACAGAACGTAACCACCAGCTATTAGGTGCAAGTCATTTATCAGCCCCAGAGCATAATAATTTGTGTCAATGGGGACTTAAAGAAGTGGGCCCACAACTATTCCGTGAATTTATGCGCACTGATGCCGTTAGTTTACTCAAGGAAGGCGTTAGTTTAGCAAAAGATACTTGGTTGCATTTTTTACAACAACGACAGTGGCAAGCCGAGCAAGTAGACAAAGTAATTTGTCATCAGGTGGGCGCTGCTAACCAAAAGCAAGTGTTAACGGCTTTAGAAATTCCACCAGCAAAAGAGTTTCCTACGTTTCAGCGTCTTGGCAATATGGGAACCGTGTCATTACCGGTAACCGCGGCGATGGCTCATGATCAAGGTTTTTTACAAAAAGGTGATAACGTCAGTTTCCTTGGCATAGGCAGTGGCTTAAATTGTATGATGTTGGGGCTTAAGTGGTAGTTATGACAGATCAAAATTTAGATAAATTAATGCCATTTAAACGCAACTTTATTAACCGCAATGGCCAGCAGTATCACTATGTAAATGAAGGCGAAGGCTCGCCCGTTGTTATGATTCACGGTAATCCTAGCTGGTCTTTTTATTATCGTAATCTAGTTAAATCATTGAGTAAAAATCACCAATGTATCGTGCCAGATCATATTGGCTGTGGTTTATCAGATAAACCTGATGATAAAGATTATGATTATACCTTGTCGCAACGTATTGATGATCTTGAAGCCTTACTTGAACACTTAGATGTTAAAGAAAATATTACCTTAGTCGTTCACGACTGGGGCGGCATGATTGGTATGGGCTACGCATCACGTTTTCCAGAGCGTATTAAACGCCTTGTTATTCTCAATACCGGTGCTTTTCATTTACCTAAAGCGAAAAAATTACCACCAGCTTTATGGCTTGGTCGTAATACTTGGTTAGGCACCGTGTTAGTGCGTGGTTTTAATGCCTTTTCTGGTATTGCTTCCATCATAGGTGTTAAAAGAAAACCGATGGCAAAAGAAATCCGTCAAGCCTATGTAGCACCATTTAATTCTTGGAAAAACCGTATTTCAACCTTGCGCTTTATTCAAGACATTCCGTTAAAAGCAGGCGATAGAAATTATCAATTAGTTTCAGATATCGCTGATAATTTAGAAAAATTCAAACAGCTTCCAATGTTGATTTGTTGGGGCTTGAAAGACTTTGTTTTTGATAAGCACTTTTTAAATGAATGGCAACAGCGTTTTCCTGAAGCAAAAGTACATGCTTATGATGATTGTGGTCATTATATTTTAGAAGATGCCAGTGAAGAAGTGGTGCCATTAATCACTGACTTTCTAACAAACACTGAAACAACTTTAATTGACTAGGGAAGTGCTGCGACCATGGTAAATGTTGAGCCAAAGCAATCGTTGAAAAACGCTAATTTATGCCGACATTTAATTGCAGCAGCACAACAAACGCCACAGGCGCTCGCTGTCGCGGTACAAAAAAACAAACATGGTCAATTACGTTACCATGAGATTAATTTTGAACAATTAAATCAGCGTAGCGATGAAATTGCCCATGCATTAACCGTTTACGGCCTTAACAAAGGTATGAAAGCGGTATTAATGGTTACGCCAAGTATTGATTTTTTTGCTTTAACGTTTGCACTTTTTAAAGCAGGCATTGTGCCTATTTTGGTTGACCCAGGTATGGGAATTAACAACCTAAAGCAATGCTTTGCAGAATCTAAACCTGATGCCTTTATTGGTATTCCTAAAGCCCATATTGCCCGAATACTATTTGGCTGGGGTAAGGGCAGTGTTACTAGGTTGTTGACGGTTGGCGGCAGCTCACTGTTAGCAAAACTCATTGGTGGCATTTCATTATCACGGTTACTGAAAAAAGGCACTAACAAGCAACAACAAGCATTTGATATGGTTAAATTAGCTGATGATGATATATCAGCTATTTTGTTTACCAGTGGTAGTACTGGCACACCAAAAGGTGTGGTTTATAGCCATAAAATGTTTGAAGCACAAATAACCGCATTAAAACAAGACTATGCCATACAACCCGGTGAACGTGACTTAGCGACTTTCCCATTATTTTCCCTATTCGGCCCTGCGTTAGGAATGGCTTCCATTGTCCCTGATATGGATGCCAGTAAACCGATAGAAGCAAACCCGGCATATATTTTTGCGGCTATTGAAAAGTATCAATGTAGTAATTTATTTGCTAATCCCGCTTTAATTGAAGTACTCGGACAAGCTGCTAGTGCCAAAGGGAAGCCTCAGCTTACACTGACAAGCTTACAGCGTGTCATTTCAGCAGGAGCTCCTGCAACGCTGCCATCAATAAAGCGTTTTATTAAATTACTCAATCCTGATGTACAAGTGTTGACTTCTTACGGTGCAACAGAGTCTCTGCCACTGACTAAAATAGCTAGTGATGACTTATTGCAAACTACCGACATCACCGATAATGGTGGCGGTATTTGTGTCGGAGAAGCGATTGATGGTGTTGAAGTAAGTATTATTGAAATTACCGAGCAGCCAATAGCAAATTGGCAAAACGCTTTAGCATTACCCGTTAATACCATTGGTGAAATTGTCGTGAAAGGTGCGATGGTGAGTCGTGACTATTATCATCGAGAATCTGCCACTAAGCAGGCTAAGATTCAAGATAAAAGCCAAGTTAGACACCGTATGGGAGACCTTGGCTATATTGATGAACGCGGTAGGTTATGGATGTGTGGCCGAAAAGCACACCGAGTAGATACGGACAGCAAACGCTTTTTCTCTATTCCTTGTGAACGTATTTTTAATGTCCATGAGGATGTTAAACGTACCGCTCTCGTTGCGGTTACCCTAAACAATAAAACATTGCCACTGCTTTGTGTTGAGTTAACAGATGAAGCTAAAGAGAATAAAGATTTTGATCTATCTGCATTGTTCTCTCAATTGAAAGTGATCGCGCTTAATAATAAGCAAACAGCGGCAATTGCTCACTTTTTAATACATGATAAATTTCCCGTTGATATACGCCATAATGCGAAGATTTTTCGTGAAAAGCTTGCTGTTTGGGCACAAGCTGAATTGGAAGGTTAATCTAGTTTAGTCTAGGTTAATTTAGTTTTAGTTAAGGTTTGCTTAGACTAGTAAAGGTTTATACAGGTATTAAAACAATATGACACTATCAGCAGATAACAATACAACCGTCCACAGTAAATTAAAGCAAGCGCTTAACCTGCTCGCAGGGCTGAGTAAACATGTCTTTGTTACCGGTGCTGGCGGCTTTTTAGGTAGTACTATTTGCCGGATGTTGCGAAGCGCTGATATTAAAGTCACGGGTTTTGCGCGCGGTCATTATAGTGAGTTGGCAGATATCGGCGTGACTATGGTGCAAGGAGATATTTCAGATCTTGCACAAGTCAAAGAAGCCATGCAAGGCTGTGATTTAGTGTTCCATGTTGCAGCCAAAGCAGGTGTATGGGGCTCGTACGAACAGTATTACCAACCCAACGTACTTGGCAGTGAAAATATTATTAATGCGTGCCAAACCCTTGGTATTGATCGACTAGTCTACACTAGCACACCCAGTGTCACTTTTGCCGGTATTGATGAATCTGGCATTGATGAATCTCAACCTTATGCAGAGAGCTATTTAAATTATTATGGCCAAACAAAAGCGCAAGCAGAGCAGTTGGTTTTGGCTGCAGCGAAAAGCCAAGCTTCAAAAAGCTCAACTGAGCAGGTATCAGAGTCAACAGGCCAGTTAAAAACGGTAGCGTTACGACCGCACTTAATTTGGGGCCCGAATGATCCTCATCTAGTGCCTCGAGTTTTAGAGCGAGCAAAAGCTGCTAGGTTAAAGCTTGTCGGCAAAGAAGATAAATTGGTTGATACCATCTATGTAGATAATGCCGCTTTTGCCCATATCTTAGCCGCCGTTGAGCTAGGCAAAGCTAATCCAAGTTGTAATGGTAAGGCCTACTTTATAAGTAATGATGAGCCAATTACCATGGCGGCCATGCTCAATAAAATTTTGTCTTGCGCGAATTTAGCGCCTGTTAGTAAAAGAGTGCCAACCCAGGTCGCTTACGGTGTTGGTGTTACGCTAGAGTGGTTATACAAGTTACTAAATAAGCAGCAAGAGCCGATAATGACACGTTTTGTTGCTAGGCAGCTTTCAACTAGCCACTACTTTAATATTAGTGCAGCTAAAAAAGATTTAGGTTACCTGCCATTATTCTCTATCGATGAAGGTATGAAACGCCTGAAAAGATCTCTAGAGCAACAAGATTAAGGTTAACTATGAGTCAAATATTTCACCACCCAGTACAAATTTATTATGAAGATACTGACCATTCTGGCGTGGTTTATCATCCCAATTTTTTAAAATACTTCGAGCGTGCGCGTGAGCATGTAATTGACAGTGATAAATTAGCTAAACTTTGGTCTGAAAAGGGGCTAGGGTTTGCAGTTTACAAAGCCAACTTAACTTTTCAAGATGGTGTTGAGTTTGCCGAAGTTTGTGATGTACGTACAAGTTATCAATTCGATGGCAAATATAAAACCCTATGGCGCCAAGAGTTATGGCGACCTAATGCCAATAAAGCTGCCGTTATTGCAGACATTGAAATGGTTTGTTTAGATAAAGAAAAACGATTACAACCTATCCCTGAAGAAATACTGATATCGTTAAGTTAGTGTAAAATAACGTTAAGTTTACTTTGCTAAACTATCGTTATGACATTTTTAGTAAAAGAATACCTTCCCTCCATCCAACGATACTAGCATGGTCATGTTTACACATATGTCTAAGCTGCTACACTAAATAATATCACTAGGACTCACTCCTACTTTGGATACCGCAACAGGAGATATTTCAATGAATTTTACTAAAATCTGCTTATTAGCCAGTTGTACTTTATGCGTTTCATTTTCAGCGTTATCGGTTGAAGCAAAAGTCGCCGGCGCTAGCGCTCAGCTGAAAGAAGGGACTATGGCTAAAAAAGCATCTAACCAATCTAAATCAGCTTCTAAGAAGAAATCAGTTCCCTTAGATTATGTCTCTGTAGCTCGACGCAAAGGCTCTTCTATGGCGGCGAAAAAGACATACTCTCTCGCATTACCTAAAATAAATGGCAACATATTGAAAAAGCCTGTAGCTCCTGTATTGAAATAAATATTATTTGAGCAATGCGATTAACTAGGTTGATGTTGAAGCGTTAATCAATATCGAGAGTCTTTTGGCTAAAATTGACTAAAGAGAAATTCATGTCTTATTTTATTAAGAATCTAACAAAACTATTAGCAGTTATGTGCTTGTTTTTCACCATGACTGCCAGCGCAACCTGCCCAAGTTCTGCCCCCTATGAGTCAGTCAATAACTCAGATTATTGCTGTGGCTCTCCGGGTCAATATATTTGCCAAGAATCTTCTGGCAGTTTATTTTGTTCATCTAGTAGCTCGTGCTCCAGTGGCGGCGGTGGAGGTGCTGTCTCTTATACACATCTCCGAGCCCACGA
>CAJXPG010000115.1 GCA_913057925.1 uncultured Colwellia sp.
GATCTACACAGAGTAGATCGTCGGCAGCGTCAGATGTGTATAAGAGACAGAAATCTAACTGCCGCAATCTATGACATTATTCTCTCTACATGCTAGGTTTGGTTATTAGTTAAACCTTAATAAGTTTATTTGCATTTTAATATTACTCAATGATATTTTGTTAACTGCGTTTATTTCTTTTAAAAAGCATAACTTTACTATAATGACTATGACAAGTAGGTCACTAATTATTTAAAGGATACGATATGGTTCTTGTTAAAAGCCTCAGTAGTGCCTTTTGGGCTATCATTTATGTAATTGCATTGCTCTTTTCAAGCTCAATAATAGCTAAGCAAAAATATACTATTTATCTTGACGCAGACTTTAGTGGTGCTAAAACCTCAAGTTTATCGATTAAACAAGGGATCACCACCGCACTTGCAGAAGTGGATAATCAACTTCAAGGGATTGAATTTGAACTTGTTGTTAAAGATCATCGAGCAAACTCACTTCGTAGCAAACGAAATTTAGAGAGCTTTTTACAAGACGACCAAGCACTGCTGGTTTTTGCAGGCTTACATTCTCCGCCTTTACTCGCCAATAAAGACTTTATTAATGAAAATAAAATATTACTTTTAGATCCTTGGGCAGCTGCAGGGCCAATTACTCGAAGTACCACCAAGGAGAATTGGATATTTCGCTTATCCATTGATGATAGTAACGCAGGGCGGTTTATCAGCCAAAAAGCACTAGAGCAGGGGTTTAGTAAACCATATTTATTATTAGAGGATACAGGATGGGGACGGTCAAATAATAAAACGATGACTCAAGCATTAAATGAGTCGTCAATTAAACCTGTTGGTTTATCGTGGTTTAATTGGGGAGCGGGTAAAAATCATGCCAAGGTTTTACTTCGAGATATTAAAGCCAGTGGCGCTGATGTTATCTTTTTTGTTGGTAATGCTAACGAGGGAGTTACATTTACTCAAGCTATGCTTGAATTACCTGAAGCAGTGCGATTACCCATTAGAAGTCATTGGGGAATAACAGGTGGCGACTTTGCCAAGAGAATGCCACATAGTGGACGAGAGCATTTAGATTTACAATTTATCCAAACCAACTTTTCCTTTTTAGCTGACAAGCAAGTAAGCTTTGCTGAGCAGGTACTCGAGCAGGCTATTAAGTCAAATGCTGAAATTAACGATAAACATGACATTAAGGCTGCTACTGGCTTTATTCATGCTTACGATTTAACCAAGCTTACCATAGCAGCAATTAATCAAGTCGTGTTATCGGGCAATAAAGCTCAAGATGCTTTGCTAATTCATCAAGCATTAGAGCATTTAAAAACGCCAGTTCAAGGGTTGCTAAAAGTGTATAAAAAGCCTTTTTCTTCATATAACAAGCAAAACCCTAATGCCCATGAAGCATTAAACCAAGGTGATTACTCTTTGGGTAAATACAATATAAATAATGAAGTTATTCTATTACCAAGCAGGTAACGAAATCGAAGACGGAGCATAGGATATGATAAAAACCACGGTTTCTTTTGCCTTAGCGCGATTTGTTTTTATAAGCTGTTTAGGCTTAGCACTAATTATTACCAGTTTAGTTAACAATCATGTTGTGGAACTTGTTAACACTGAATATGAGAAAATCGCCAAGCGAGAAATTAATAGTCTAAACAATAACTATCGGGTTTTTATCACCAACCATCAAATATTATTAAAGGAGCAATCTCAAGAAGGGCTATTTGTTCAAGCCTTGATGCAACCTAGCAGCAACATCGGCAAGATTAAAGACTATATGGATGGCTTAACTTTGTTAGGCCAAAAATATGATGAAACACTACTCAACTTTGAAGGCAGTACATTGTATTCAACGGTAAATAATACCGTCAACTATACTGAATACTCTTGGTTAAAAGCCATGTTAGCAGGCCAAAAAAGTCAATCTATTGAAGTAATAAATATTGATGGTAAGTATTTCTGGTGTATTGCTTTTCCGGTTTTGTACAACCAACAAGTTGAAGGCGTGTTATTAGCAAACCTCCCCTTATCGACAATTAATGCTAGTGAAATAGATATTGAAGTATTAGATGGTTTGATGATTGAAATTACTAAAGGGGCTGACACCATTGCAACCTTCGGGAGGAAAGTCGTCGGTGCCAAGCAAATTAAATCATGGAAGGATGCACAAGTTAGTTTTCATTACACTCTAGACGAAGGCTACCGAAATAATGCTATCTCCACTTTAGTTATTCAATTAGGTAGCTATGCGTTTTTGGCGATAGTATTAACCACCTTATTAGCTTATTTATATGGCTATCGTTATTTTGTAAAACCTATTCATGCGCTCTCGCAATTAACCTCGAGCCTAGAAAAAGGTGAACATCATAAAATGCTACCCGACGAGTTAAAGTTTAAAGAGTTCGCTAACTTATTTAAGCAATTTAATCATATGAGTGAGAAGGTCGCGATGCGAGAGCTCGCCTTAAAGCAAAGTTATGCAAAGCTTTCCGCTGCCAATGATGAGTTGAAACAAAGTGAGTCTCAATTAGTACAATCTGAAAAAATGGCGAGTATTGGCGTTCTGGCTGCAGGTGTTGCACATGAGATAAATAACCCTATCGGCTTTATTCGCAGTAATTTAGAAGTTTTAGAAGATTACTTTAGTGATATTGAAAAGTACTACCATGAATTTAGCACTACCCTTAGTAGCGAGGAAGAACTTGAAAACTATAAAAAGTTGGCAAAAAAGTATGAATTAGAATTCTTATTTAAAGACTCGCCGCCCTTAATTAAAAGCAGTATTTCAGGGGTGGATAGAGTAACTGAAATCGTTAAAAGTCTGAAAACCTTTGCCCGTATTGATCACCCCGAAAAAACCTTAACTGACATTAATGAAGGCTTAAGTGCTACCTTGAATATGGTACATAATGAGTTGAAGTACCGTTGTAAAGTTAACGTCGATTTACAGCCTTTACCGAAAGTTCATGTCTATGCCGGGAAGTTAAATCAAGTCTTTATGAACTTACTGATTAATGCCGGGCAAGCAATGACTGACAAAGGTGATGTGTTTGTCAGAACCTTTGTAAATGACAATAACATTGTGATTGAAATTGAAGATACCGGCACAGGTATAGCACCGGAAAATCTAGCACAAATATTTACCCCATTTTATACCAGTAAACCCATTGGTGAAGGTACCGGTTTAGGGCTGTCAATCAGCCATCAAATCATTGAACAGCATGATGGTGAAATTAAAGTAACGTCCGAGTTAGGTAAGGGCAGTTGTTTTTCGGTATTTTTGCCGATTAATTAAGCCTCACTTTAATAACAATGGATCAAATACTTCTATTTAATCGAGTGCAAGTTTTAGCGGTATTAATCACAGGTTGATTAGCACATGACTAAGTAGCGCTGCACATCTGATGCTCTACTTTCCCAAGACTCATGACAGACTAAATGCTTTCTAGCGTTTTTAACTTCAGTGATCTTTAGCAGGTCATTAATACTCTCTAGTTGTTCAAAGTTCACCGCTGGCGTTATTTCGGCATGGGCCAAAAGAATTGCTTGCTCAAATGGCAATTGTTCATTCGCGACCTGTAGATAATTCCTGTAACCATCTAAGGCATTGAAGTTAGTTGTAACCACTGGGGTACCACTGGCCAAATATTCACGTAATTTAAGCGGGTTGCACATTTGAATCTGTTTGTTATCGACAAAGGGGAGCATAGCTACATCCCAGTTTTGTATGTAATTAGGTAGCTCTTCATGGGGTTTAGCACCGATAAAATACACATTGCTAAATGGCAGGATTTTGTCAATATTACACTCAATGTTACCGACAAAAACAAAGTTCCAGTGCGGTAATGCAGTAATTGCTTTTACTAAAAGATCTTGATCTAGCCATGTTGAGATACTACCGTAAAAACCAGCGATAGGGCGACCTTGAGGTAAGTCACAAGGGGTTTGAACTCTATATTTACTAAATAACGAAAAGTTTACCCCGTGAGGTATGTTTACCACCTTATCTGTCGGGAATTTACTCAGTAACTTTTTACTAGCAGTAAAAATATATTGAGATTTTGTTATCAGTCTTTGTTCTTTTTCGCAGACAATTTGATGGTCTACTCCCGCTAAACTATTAAAGTCATCGCCACAATAATATACGCATGGCGACTTGCCAAAAATGTCTAAATAATCGACTGACGTTGGTAAAGAAGACCATATGATGGCATCGGTAATATCGATATCTTTAGCGACTTTACGTAATTGCCACCTTAAGATACATTTACTCAAACTTAGTGAAAAAAAGTTATTGGCACACGGGAACACTAAGGGATTGATAATGATGAACTCGCTATGAGCTTGCTCAGTATTTTTCTGCTGAGAGCCAACTTTTAACAAAAATGATTTTACTTTAGTAAAGGCTCTTTTAAAGTCATGTAGGGTAAATTTTGGTTTTCTTAATCCAATTGAGTTTAGCCAAATAACAGAACGTGTTTTCGCTAAAACCTTAATAAGATGCTGAGTTGAGCTTGGATGCGCTCCCCAGTCTTCGCCGAACACAATAAGTGGTCTATTGCTATGTTGAGATGAAGGCGTTGAATTAATCATGACACTCCTCCTTAATTGACTTGATGACTTTTGCAGGTACTCCTGCTGCTAAAACAAAACTTGGTAAGCTTTTCGTTACCACACTACCTGCAGCCACAATAGTACCGCGACCTATAGTGACTCCCGGCATAACTTTCACCCCCGTAGCCAGCCAGACATCATCTTCTAGCGTAATATCTCCGACTTGTGATTCATTCTCGGGCTTACCTTGGGCTCGTAACTTTGCATTCACTGGGTGACCAGGATACCCCGCTAGGTAACAATCTCCAGCAATACGTACATTATTTCCAAGGGTGATTGTTCTGCCAACAGAAATAGAAGTTCGCCAACCAATGCCGACGTTATTACCAATGATGAGTTGCGCAATACTATGGCCAGTCGCTCTACCACTAATGGTGGTCATAGCGGCTAATCTCACTTTATCTCCCATGGTTATATCTAAACTACCGATAACCACTGGTAGTCCGCCATAAAGGTAAAGCTGTTTAGGCTTATTAATCAGTCTCGATTTAAAGATTGGCGTGTAATAAAAAATCCTTAGAATATCGCCAATGGTCTGTTTTATGACAAGGTGCAGTAAATAAAGTAACTTAAAGAGCAGAGGGATATCTGGCACTTCAAGCGCTTTAATTTTGAACCATAGCGCTTTAATGAGTTGGGCAAAAAAATTATCACTGTTTTTTGCCCATTGTTTGGCGTGATTTATGTTAAAAGTAATCATTCTACTGTCACCGACTTTGCAAGGTTTCTAGGCTGATCAACATTTTTACCTAATTGTTGAGCACTATATAAAGCCAGTAATTGCATTGGGATAACGCTAATAAGGGCTTGGATAGATTCTGGCATTTCGGGTAACTCAAAAAACTCATCTTCTTGTAAATTGATGTATTGTTTATTGCTACGGTCGCCAATAATAAATATTGGTGCATTTCGGGCTTGTACTTCTTGAATATTAGATAGTAATTTATCTGTAAGGCCATTTTTAGGGGCAATAACCAATACTGGCATTTGCTCGTCAAGTAAGGCGATTGGTCCATGTTTTAGTTCTCCGGCAGCATAAGCTTCTGCATGAATATAACTAATTTCTTTTAATTTAAGTGCGCCTTCTTGTGCTATGGCGGTCAGTTCACCTCGACCTAAAAATAGAACGTTGGAAAATTTGGTGAGTTTTTTTGCCATGTCTTTCATCTCAAGGCAGCGTTGTAGTACTTTCTCCATCAAATATGGCAGTTGCATAAAGTTTTTTGCTAATACACTTATTTCGTTGGCATCTATGAATTCCCTTTGTTTTGCCGCCTCTAAGGTCATTTTATAAAATATCGCCAACTGACAACTAAAGGCTTTCGTTGACGCGACACCTATTTCAGGTCCAGCATAAATTTCGAAAGAAAAATCAGCTTCTCGCGCTATGCTGCTGTTGATGACATTGACTAAAGCCAGTGTTTGGGCTTTTTTACTTTTGGCATACCTTAGTGCTGCCAAGGTATCTGCGGTTTCACCTGACTGTGAGACAAAAATAGTTAATTCTTTTTCTGAAACGATTGGCGAGCGATAGCGGTATTCAGAAGCAATGTCTATTTCAACTAAGATGTTGGCGTATTTTTCAAACCAGGATTTAGCAATGCTAGCGGCGTAATATGAAGTACCACAAGCAATAATGGTAATTTTATTTATCTGATTAAAGTTAATGCTTGAGTATTCATCAGTATCATTACTCACCGAAAGCCTTTTCATTAAGTCGACTTGTTCAAAGATTTCTTTCTCCATGTAGGAGCTGTGTTGACCTTTGGAAATAGCATCGCTCGATTGTTTGTTTTTTATATAATGAATTCTTTTATTACTGGAATCATTACATAGGGTAATGTCATGAGTATTTAACTTAATAAGCTCGTTGTCATTGGGGTAATAAATTTTGCCGCTGTCTGAGCCTAATGCCATTGCGTCTGAAGCCATGTATGCGCCCTCATTGCCCTGAGATATCACTAATGGACTGCCTTGCTTGATTGCATAAAGGTTTTTACTGGTTGAATTAATTAAGACGCCAATTGCATAGCTGCCTTTTAGTTGCGCAACCGTTTTTGCTATCGCTTCTTCTTCGGACAGGTGTTGACTGAGATAGTGATTGATTAAATGAGGGATGACTTCACTATCCGTTGCGCTACTAAAGTGATGACCCCATTGCGCTAATTGATGTTTAAGCTGTAAATAATTCTCGATGATACCGTTATGTACTACCGACACTTGACCACATTGGTGAGGGTGAGCGTTAGTGACACTTGCTCTACCGTGCGTCGCCCAGCGGGTATGACCGATACAACATTCGCCATCGAGTACTTGTTCGGATAATCGTTGTTTTAGATTGGTAAGCTTTCCTTGTGCTTTTATTGTTTGAATTTCATTGTTAGAGAGTAATGAAATACCAGAGGAGTCATACCCACGATATTCAAGTCTGCCTAAGCCGTCTAATACAGGCTTTATTGCTGTTTCTGCTACTGCACCAATAATTCCGCACATAATAAATACCTCGTTAATAGTTTTTGCTTACAACTTTAAGTAGCAGATATCGTGCCGAAAAATAAACTGATTTTATTCAGTGACTTGGAGTGTGGCTAATATCGATTTTGCAATTTGCAAAAATGATATTTCCTAATTAGGAATGGATTTGAGAATGTCATCATAACAATGCAAATGACAATATTGCTGTGCATATCGCACTGAATTTTTGGCGATAGTAGATAATAAATCACGATCATCAATAAGTTTAGTTAAGGCTTGTGCTAATGATTCACCGTTACCGGCATCATATTTTACGCAATTATAACCGTCGATCAGTTGTTGATCCCAATAGGCGTTATCAGCAGGGATCACAATGGCTAATCCCGCCGTCATTGCTTCAAGTATCGATAGGCCAAAAGGCTCACTTTCTGCAGTAGAAATAAAGACTGATGAGTTTGCTCTAATGTCATTTAAACTGTCAGGGTCTTCATACCAATAAATATTGCTTTCCTGCTTTAAGGTATTTATATCGAGATATTTGTCAGTTTTTGGTTCAATATAACAAACGCTGGCAAAGTAACTTTCGCTATGTAGATACTGGTTGTTTAATTGCGCTATAGCTGAGGTAAATAGTTCTAACCGTTTCCATTTTAGTAATGAGGCGGCCCACAAAAAACCAAGTTGAGTGTTTTTATTCTTAGGCTTAATTGTCTGACAGTCGATGCCATTTAGGAAAGAGTGAAACTTAACTTTTGTTAATTCACCACCGTGCGGCTTAGCTTTTAACACGCTTAAAATAGAGTCAAGTGTGGAGGGGAGGTAAAAGACTTGCGTTGCTCGATTTAAGCCAAAATTTGCTACATGAGAATTTGAAATGTTGCCTTGAACCAACTGAATAACGTCAATGTTTATGATGGAAGTGAGTATATACAGAGCAAAGTCTACCGAGGGACCTGAAATGCCAATGACTTTGGAAAACCTTTTTAGTTTTATCATATGAGTCATGAGTACGAAAAAGTACATTAGGTGTTTAAGGTAAAAACACAAACCTGTGGTTTTGTTTTGCAGACAATGTGGCGAGAATAAATTGATAAAGTTTATTTTAGCGTTACCCCAAGACGCTTTATCATTTGAAATTACCCATATTTCGACATCGTGAGGTAATTGCTCAAGAATAGTATTCATCACTTTTTTGGAACCGCCTTTTAAAGGTACAGGATCAAATACTAGGACACGATTAATCATGGCGCTTCTCCCATGAAAATTTAACTAATAAGGATTGATAGCTTTTGTTAACCAAAGCCTTTAGCAACGTGATGCAATGCAAGAACAGTCGCTGGACAGTTTTTTGTTTATTGCTAGCGAGTGAGAGAGAATGATAGGCATGTCTAAAGCTTTGGTATTGGTGAGCTAACGAAAAATTCTCTTTAATATGGTCATGAGCGGTTTGTGCAAGCTCAGCTCTTAGGGTCTCAGAATTGATTAATCTTTTTATTGCATTGATTAGTGCTGTGGTATCTTTGGGTGGAACGAGCAAAGCATGCTTTTTATCTTGGTATATCTCATTCACCCCAGGGATATTAGTGGTAATAACTGGGAGCTTAGCGATACTTGATTCAGCGAGAGTTAAACCAAACACTTCCTCTGACGGCACTGAAATAAAGCAGTCAGCATTACTTGAATACCAATTGGCGACATTCTCGCTATTAGGAAAAAATTTTACCTGCTTTTCTAGCTGTAATTGTCCCGCGAGTTTTCTTAATTCATCTTCTTCACTGCCTGAGCCAACTATTGCCAGCTTTATTGGATAAGCTGCTTTAAGCTTAGCTACGGCGTACAACAATTGGTCAACACCTTTTCTTTTGATGAGTGAGCCAACATATAGCATAACGAAGTCTTGCTTACTTGCCGATGTTTCTGCTCTTATATCTCTCGGGTGAGCACTTAGTATGCGATTTTCATTGATACCATTATAAATAACGCCGATAGACTGTTGATTAAATTCATTACTTTTAAAAATATTAATAACTGCTTGGCTGACCCCTATGATGTTATCAGCACCATGAAAAAGTAGTGTTAATCTATCTCTAAACATATAACGAGCATGTAGGTGCAGTAATAACGGGATTTTGGTTAATTTACAAATGGGCGCCATCCATTGACAGGGAGCACCATTATTACAATGCACTAACGATATACCATGCTCCCTGATAAGCTTTTTAGCTTTGCGCAGTAATTTAAAAAATTGCCTAAAATCCCATTTAGGTAGTGTCCAATAGCCTAAGCAAACGAATCTATCTTCAATGACCTCTACACCTAAACTGCGGGCTTTATCAGCCAGTACATCACTATTACACCAAAGCAACACATTCTGGTGTTGCGATTTAGCGGCTTGTAGTAAATCTAAAAGCACAATTTCACTGCCCCTAAGCCAGTTCTCGCCGTAGTGCACGTAGAGAATGTTAGTATTGAGTGTTGAGCGACCGCTAAATTCATCAGACATACAGACCTCTTTATACATACTTTACTTAGCAAGTTGAGTTAACTGCTTGCTAGAGATGGTATTTAACTCACTTGACCAAACCAAGTAGCAACAGCAGCAGCGCTAATTGCCGAATATAAATAACCAAATTTATAAGGTAAGTAGAGCTTTTTTTGACTGTAATAATAAAACAGCACCATGCGTAGCGCATTAGCAGCAATTAAAGCAATCAAGGCTCCTTGTATCATAAGTAATGGCACCAAAATAATAAGTAAAAGCCCACCAATACCGCAGGAAGCTAAGTTAATATTCATTTGTACCTTTGAGCTTTCTTCAACATAACAGCCAAGATTTAATAACTCCGCGAGCATTTTTAATAATGTACAGAGTAATAACCAAGGTAATATTGCAATTGCACCATGATAAGCGGTTGGCGTTAATAGTTGGATTAGAATCGGTCCTAGTAAGCCTAGCGCTCCGCAGATAACGACCGAAAAAATGGCGCCCAGCACAGCAAACTGGGCATTAGTTTGCTTGCCATCTTGTTCTTTTAGTACTGAAAAACGTTTAGGGAACCACCATAAAGTAAATGGCTGAATCAAAAGGGTAGGGACTAAGGCAAATTTAATGGCAATGGCATAGGCTGCTATTTGTGTTGCGCCGAAGTGTTCGGCCAATAACCACCTATCCATGCCAGATAAAGTAAATGAAGCGACTCCACCGATGAATATGGGACCAGCATAGTAAACAATGCTTTTTACTCTCTCAAAACAAAAACTTAATTTAGTTTCTTTAAGCTGAATCACACATAAGATAAGCGCAATAACCACTGCAGATACAGCGCCTGCAGCTAATATGCTGGTTACACCCCAACCAAGGCTTAACCAGTAGAACGTTAGTGAAACCTGAATGATTACCTTGAGCATTGATATGGCAAAGAATAACCCCGCTCTATCGGTAATGCGCAGCCAAGCTAAGGGAATATTGATGAGACCGCCAACGGATAAGGCGATACCAAGTAAATACAGTTCATTTTCACTTATTTCACTTGGAAAGTAAGTAACTAAGTCTTCTGCATAAAAGTGAAAGGCTGTGTATGACAATATTGCTATAAACGTGGCAATCAATAAACACTCTGCAGCATTTCGTTGCTTTTGTTTTAAACCGTCAGCTAAGCCAACATAACGATATAGCGCTTCGACTAAACCAAAACCTAGAATAATTGAAGCGATATTAGCAAAAACAACTAACACCTCTAATCGCCCATAATCTGCAGGCGACAAATAACCGGTATAAATAGGTAGCATAATCAATGAAATACCTTTCATTAAAAAAATACTTAAACCGTATAATACCGACTGGTTTAATAGGCTTTTAAAGCGTTTATTTAACATGGGAGCCACCTAATAAGGCTTTACGGTAGACACTGAAAATTTGTGGAATGATGGCATTACAAGAAAAGTTATTCTTAATATGCCAGTAACCAAATGAAGACATTCTATTTCGTTGCTCGTCATTGAGTGTTTGGCCTATTTCTATCGACTTAACAAAAGCGCTTTCGTCAAATGGCTCGATTAACCAACCACTATGGTTATTAATAACAACGGAGGAAATACCACCAATATCAAAACTGATAACGGGAATGCCTCTAACTAATGCTTCAATCGCCACCAAAGGCAAACCTTCTTCTCGACTAGTGATACATAATAAATTGATTTTAGGCCAGTGAGGATTCATCGAAGTGACATGGCCAACTAAGTCAACATTGCTAGAGGCTGACTCGGTTATTTCGTTTAACATTGGGCCGTCGCCATAAATTGAAAAGTCATACTGGGGTAATTGTTTAGCAATACGAAGAAAGACATCAGGGCCTTTTTCGTAACTTACCCTGCCGACAAAGGCGACTTGGCTAGCTTTTGGCGCTGCTTTAAATAATTTAGCGGGCAACACGACAAAGTTTTCAATGACTTCAGCGGTTAGGTTGGCTGATTGCTTTATTTGTTCAGAAACACAAATAGAGGTAGATAAGCTGGCGGTTATCCTATCAAGCCAGCGGTATAACCTTATTTTAATGTTACCTTTTTCACCGGCATGAAAAGTTGATACTACCGTTTTTTTAGTGAGTTTTCCTAACACTCTACCGATAATGCCGGCTTTGTAGCCATGGGTATGGATAAGGTTAATATTGGAGTGTTTTAGTTGCTTAAATAAGGTTGTGATACTGCCATCGAGTTTAATGAGTCTAGTGCGAAGGAAGTGTTCAGACTCAAATACCGGATGTTCACCATAATCGTTTAATAAAATAATCTGTACCTGGTGACCGGATTCGGTCAGGCCTTTGGCAAGGTTAGCAACGTGAGTCTCTATGCCGCCATAGTCGCGACTGTCGAGTAATAAAGCGATATTTAGCGTGTCTGTAGCCATGGTAGACCTACTATTAAGTGGGTGATACCTAGGTGTTGCATAATGTAAGCCAATTTAAATTTAAGCTAAATAGCGCAAGATGGGGGATTTTGGCCGGAAATTTTCTCTTTATTTGCAAATTGCATAATAGCGATAGATCATTGCAAAGCAATTTGACTTACGGGTGTAATGGCAATTGATAGAAATGCAGTTAGCCTTACGCTTTTAGACTAAAATCTATAGATAAAGATAAGTTAACCTTGTTGGAAAATTAATATTAATGGAAGCAAGACTAGTTATCCCTTTGGTTTTGGTAATAGCGCCCAGTCTAACCTGGGTGTTGTTAAAACAATTATATTCACCTTGGTGGCTTGAAAATATCTCATCAACGCCATTGGTTATTCTGCTGCTGTACTTAATTTTGATGGTGGCCCTGTTACCTTACTTAACATATTTTCATTGCATAACGTATTTTGTCGCCAACGTAACTGTTGTTATTGCATTGAATAATTTACCGTTACAATCCACAGACCTTCGTACTGAGACGTATCGTTTATTTCAGTTTAATATGAAATACCATGATACCAAGCAAGAGCTTGATGAATTACTTGAATACCTTAATGATGAAGAATATCACCTTATTGCTTTACAAGGGGTCAGCCAACAAGCTAAACAATACATTATTGGAAAACTCAGTCCAAATTACCCCAACTTCATTACCGGTGAAAATCCAGAAGTAGAAGCTTATAGTGATCAATTAGTGTTTAGTCCCTTTAGTTTTTCGGGTATCAAGTATTATAAAACAGATCACAGTGCCTTACTTATCTCCAGTAACTGGCACCCTGACGAAGAGGTTGTTAATCTATATACCTTACACCCACCGTCACCAAGAAATGAAAAGCTTTGGTTGAAGAGAAATAAAACCTTATATCAACTTAAGCAAGCGCTGAATTATGCAAAGCAAGAAGCGCTGCTAGTTAGGGGAACGATTGTAATAGGGGATTTAAACTTATCTAAACACTCCGACAGATTAACAAGTATATTTACCAACATGGATACTAGGGCAGTAAACTCTTGGCCAAACTTTGTTTTTATTCCGAGTTTTTTAGCGTTAGCAATAGATCATGTTTGGGTATCTGAGGGTATATCTATTTGTGCTAGAGAGCGAGTAGGTCAGTATGCTTGGTCAGATCATTATGCGATTAAAACTTGCCTTACATTAGATAATGAAAGTGAATAATATTTTCACACCGAGATATTTAATAGCACTATTTGAGCTAACTTTTTTCTCAATTTAGTCATTAATGTCGGTAACAAGTGATTCAGGCGATAAGTTTCTCTTTGTAACTCGGTCAATAATGAAGGATTGCTTTTGTCGTTGATGATTGAGCCAATTAAATTAACTTTTTTAACTTTTAATTTATCAATACTTTCTTGAATCAAGCTTTGTGGGGTTGTTCCTGCTTCAATTACCAATAAAGCCCCTTCACAGACTTCGCAAATAATCTCTGCGGGTATATTACTTTGGTTAAGCGAAGTTAATGCTGAGGTATCAAAAATAATCACGTCAAATTCGGCTTGCCATTGCTTGATAGATTGCAGCAGTAGTTGACTCTCTCTATATTGCATCACATCTTGAATGTTTTGAGGGGCAGGTAGTAAGCTATAACCTTTATCTTCAATGGCGATAACCTTGTTGCTAACTACATCACTGGTTATATCGCTAGTAAGCTTTTTAGATAACACGGGATTAAAGGTATTCATTTCAACTAATAATACCTGCTTACCGACTGCTTGAGCACGTTCTACAATAGCTTGGGCAATGGTAGTTTTTCCTTCACCGGCCTTCGCTGAAGTGACAGCCAAGCTTGTGTAGCCAGAGCCAATGGTCTGATTATAAATAGCTTCAACCTCGGCATAGTGAATGGGTAAATCAACCATATTATAATCCTCCGATAATCGCGACTAATGAAACGATACTGAGCATGTCTTTAACATTATCCATAAAGACATTCCAATTACTTTGTGAGATATCTGGAACAAAAATGGTATCGCCTGCCCGTACCATAGGTAAGTTAGTATAATCAGGATGTTCAATAAACTTTTCTAAATCAAATACGTGGCTAATGTTTTCACCCGTTTGGCTTTGAGAGATATTAACTACCATGATTTTTTCTAAGTAGGCCGTTTGAATTGGGCCGCCTGATTCAGCTAATAGATCTAATATGGTCATATCACCGCTAAATTGATACCTGCCCGGTTTTTCTACCGCACCTATAACTCTTACAGTTTGTTCTTTTTTATTATCTATCCAAGGTTTATTTCTTTCAGGTACATAAATGGTATCGCC
>CAJXPG010000116.1 GCA_913057925.1 uncultured Colwellia sp.
CGAGATCTAGTACGGTCTCGTGGGCTCGGAGATGTGTATAAGAGACAGATCCCTGTTGGTCTGTGTTGATGATCAGCTTTAGCAAAAATATCGAGTAAGGTGTTATAAATTTCTTCAACCTTTTCGGTCGACTTACTTTTGTCGTAGTCATTTTCAAATGATACATTGATAATACCACCTGCATTGATCACATAGTCTGGGGCGTATAATATTCCGCGCTCTACGAGTGCTTTATCATGCCTTGGTTCTGCTAGCTGGTTATTTGCACAACCTGCAATAATGCTCGCTTTAATACGAGGCAAGGTATCATCATTTATTGTTGCGCCTAGTGCACAGGGGGCATAGACATCGACATCTTGATGGTATATCTCATCTAACCCAACAATGGTAGCACCGAAGTTCGTTGCGGCTTTATCCAAAGCTACTTGATTGATGTCCGTTACAACTAGTTTTGCACCTGCTTTATGCAAATGTTCACATAAATAGTAGCCAACACTGCCTAAACCTTGTACCGCAACTTTTAAACCAGTTAAATCATCGCGCTTTAGTTTATGTTTTACCGATGCTTTTATGCCTAAGAATGTGCCTAGGGCTGTAAAGGGAGCCGGATTACCACTTTTACCTTCTGTTCCTGTTACGAAAGGGGTGACAGAGTTAGCAATAGCAATATCAGCAGTGGTGATATTGACATCTTCAGCACTTAAGTAACGACCGTTTAAGCCATTTAGTGCTTCACCAAACGCTTTAAATAAAGCTTCTGATTTAAGTGATTTAGCATCACCAATAATGACTGATTTACCACCACCCATGCTCAAACCGGCCATAGCATTTTTATAAGTCATGCCTTTGGATAATCGAAGAACATCAATAAGTGCTTCTTCATCATCAGCATAATCCCACATTCTACAGCCACCCACAGCAGCGCCTAGTTTAGTACTATGAACAGCAATAATAGCCTTTAGACCACTGGCGTCATCACTGCAGAACACAACTTGTTCATGGTCATCAAAATCGGGTAAATCAAATAAAGCCATTGTTTTTTTCTCCATTTTTTCTTGCTAGAAAAGGCAATTTAAATGTGTTGTAATGTTTTAAGCGAACCATAGCACCTTGAAAAATACCAAGCTAGTCACACGATAAATTAAGTATTTACTATTACGATGCAAGCTGTAAGCGAAAAGCTACAACTTGCATAAGCTTCAATAGTGGCGTGCTTTAGCTATGATTCGAAAATCCTTAAATATAAATAATTAGAGAGTTTACATGAGTGAAGCAGTACAAATGACAGAAGAGCAACAGCAACAATGGATAAGAGAGCAATATCAAGTTGCCACCAAATATTTGGCTGAAAAGGGCGTTGTTACCGATAGTGTTAAGGTTGAAGATAGTCGTTACTTAGTACCATTATTGGCGCTATGGAAGTTAAAAGCATTAAACGGAAAAAGCTATTGGGTGTTATGTGGTGACTTGCCAAGTGATCATAGTGCTGTTGATGTTGCAACCGATGCGCGTGATGCATTACGCCACTTTGCCTTAAAATGGCAAGTGCAGGCTGAAAACCTGCTTGCGGCAAACTCGAAAGAGCAGGAAGAGTTTGCTCACCTACTTATAAGTCGCGCTGAAGGCTTATATAAGCTTTATGAAGACGATGCCTTATGGCAGCAAAAGTAAACGAGTTAATGGCTTAAGTAGTACTTTGCTTTTTCCACATGTGCTACCGCCTTGGTGATTGAGCATGCCATACGTTGTTTTGGCATGCCTGCTTCCATATATACTGAGCCAATAGGTTTAAAGTCATGTTTGGTAAAATACTCTACTTTTTCCAATGGACTAGAAATAAATACTTCCTGAAGGTGCAGTTTGTCGGCTATTCGAAATAAACCCTGCATAATGAACTTATCAACTCTCTCACTTCTATAACCCATTACCACAGCAATTCTACTGATTTCACCTTGTGGACTAATGCGTCCTGTCGCAATTGGCTCTTGGTTTTTATCATCACAAACTAGCATGTGATAAGCGGTACGATCTCCTTGATCAAACTCTACTTTTTTGGGGATACGTCTTTCACAGACAAACACTTTTTCACGGATAGTTTTAAGTAATGGTGCTGCTTGCTGCCATTTTACTTGGCTGATACTGTAAGACATGTATAGACCCAACGTTAACGAGATAGTATGAAATTGAAAGTATATTCAGACTAGTTAATAACTGGCGCTAATGCCAATAGACTTGTGTCTTTTTTTGTTTTTTTAATCGATAACTTGTTAATGAGGGATTCAAAGCAGTGCTGAAAACAAAAATGCCAGTCATGTTACTGACTGGCATTTGAAGAACTTTATTATTTAGATTATATGATTAACTGTTATTTTAGTTCATCAATAAAAGAAATTGCGCGTCCGATGTAGCTAGCAGGGGTTAATTGGCATAACTCAGCTTTAACCGCTTCAGGAAGCTCTAAGTTGTTAATGAAATCACGCATAGAATCGCCATCAACACGTTTACCACGAGTTAGCTCTTTTAACTTCTCATAAGGCTTTTCAATGCCGTAACGACGCATAACTGTTTGCACTGGCTCAGCCAATACTTCCCAGTTGCTGTCTAACTCTTTTGCTAAGTTTTCTTCGTTAACTTGTAACTTACTGATACCTTTAAGTGTTGCTTGGTAAGCAATCAGTGCATGACCAAAACCAACACCTAAGTTACGTAATACTGTTGAGTCCGTTAAGTCACGCTGCCAGCGTGAAATAGGTAGCTTTTGTGCTAAATGATTAAACAGTGCGTTAGCAATGCCTAAGTTACCTTCAGAGTTTTCAAAGTCAATCGGGTTAACTTTATGTGGCATAGTCGATGAACCGATTTCACCAGCGATAGTTTTTTGTTTGAAGTGACCAAGTGCAATGTAACCCCAAATGTCACGATCAAAATCAATTAAAATGGTGTTGAAACGAGCAACCGCATCAAATAACTCAGCAATGTAGTCATGTGGTTCTATTTGCGTAGTAAAAGCATTCCACGTTAAGCCTAATGAGCTAACGAACTCATCAGCGAATTGGTGCCAATCAGTTGCAGGGTAAGCGCTTAGGTGAGCATTGTAGTTACCTACAGCACCGTTAATTTTTCCTAGTAATTCTACATTGGCAATTTGTTCACGTTGACGCTGTAAACGTACATACACGTTCGCCATTTCTTTACCTAGCGTACTAGGTGAGGCTGGTTGTCCGTGAGTACGACACATCATTGGAATAGTTTTATATTCAACCGCAAGTGCTTTGATTTCAGCAAGGATTTCATCCATTACAGGTAAGATCACTTGTTCACGTGCTTCTTTTAACATCAAGCCGTGAGATAAGTTATTGATATCTTCTGAAGTACAAGCAAAGTGAATAAATTCTGTTACAGCATTTAATTCGCTATTATCGCTAATTTTTTCTTTTAAGAAGTACTCAACCGCTTTTACATCATGGTTGGTTGTTGCTTCAATCGTTTTAATACGTAGTGCATCTTCTTCTGAAAAATTGCTAACAATAGCATCAAGCGCAGCATTTGCTTCATTACTAAAAGCAGGAACCTCTGCAATATCAGTGTGTTGACTTAGCTTTTGTAACCAACGCACTTCTACTGTTACGCGATATTTAGTTAAGCCAAATTCACTAAAAATAGGGCGAAGGGCACTTGTTTTACTACCATATCTACCATCGACTGGTGATACTGCTGTTAGAGCTGAAAGTTCCATATTTGGTTCCTAATGTAATGTTTAAACTATTAAAAAGAGTGATAAAAATAAATTAATGCTATATCTGGTTTAGTAATTGTTCTGCTGTAGCGACCATTTTCTTACGACTAAATAAAATTGTTCTGCGCTTTCCGCCAACTTGGCGCCATAGTACTGCTGCTCTTATGCCTGCAAGTAATAATGAGCGAATTTTATGTTGGTTGATGTTTTGTTTCAGGATGCTAGGTTCGCCAGTAACCTGAATTCGCGCGCCAAGGGGGCTGATAAGGTCACTATAAATACTGGCAAAACTTGCTACTAACGTTTCACTAGTAATTGAATAGTGTTCAAGTTGTCTATTGCTTGCTTCTAGACGCTCAGCCAATAAAGCCAGCTGTTTAGGCTGCTTAGCGAGTCGACGCTCTAAGTTTATTAAACTAAGAACATAACGAGTAAGTTCGGGATCTTTTTCAGCTTTGGTCTGCGTATCGCCTAATTGCTCAACAAGTAACGCTAAACCTTGTTTAAGGTTTGCTAGATCGCCACCATACACTGCTAAAGTATTTTCAGGTGACATTTGAATAAGACTATTAAGCAGTAATGCTAAGTCTTCTTCATTCATACGGCCTTGGTGAGAAACTTTTTGTACTTGATTAGCCGCTAGGCAAATAGCGGCAAAAGTTAATGTTTGATCTTTCATTAAAATTTTATTCTTATTATAAATATGATTAGCGTATTAAGGTATCGATTATGCCGCCACCTAAACAAACGTCGCCTTGATAAAACACCACAGATTGTCCTGGCGTTACCGAGCTTTGTTGTTCGTTAAATACAATTTGATATTCACCTGAGGTTGAATTTAACAGTGGCGTGATAGTACAAGCAACGTCCTCTTGGCGGTATCGTGTTTTAACGGTACATTGAATACTGTGAGAAAATTCTTTTCGGTCTACCCAATGTAATTGATTAGCAATCAAACCTTTGGAAAATAGGCGAGGGTGATTATGACCTTGACCAACAATTAATACATTACGTTTTAAATCTTTCTCAACAACGTACCACGGCTCTTCACCAGCATTAGCTAAACCGCCGATTCGTAAACCTTTACGTTGACCTAATGTGTGATACATCAACCCATCATGTTGGCCAACTTCAACGCCTTCAGCAGATTCTATAACGCCTGGCTTAGCGGGTAGGTATTGACCAAGAAAGTCTTTAAATTTACGCTCGCCGATAAAACAAATACCGGTACTGTCTTTTTTATTGTGTGTTACCAAACCTGCTTGTTCAGCTATCTCACGCACTTGAGGCTTTTCAATATTACCAACAGGGAATAATGTTTGCGCTAATTGCGCCTCATCAAGGGTATATAGAAAATAGCTTTGGTCTTTATTATTATCGTTGCCACGAATCATTTTCCAGGCATTGTCACGAAATTCACGTTGCACGTAATGACCAGTAGCAATATAGTCAGCGCCTAAATCTTCACAAGCAAATTCTAAAAAGGCTTTGAATTTAATTTCTTTGTTACACATGATGTCTGGGTTAGGGGTGCGGCCCGCTTTGTACTCTTCTAAAAAGTACTCAAAAACATTATCCCAATACTCGGTAGCAAAGTTTATGGTATGTAATTTTATTTCTAATTTATCGCAAATTGCCTGGGCATCTTCTAGATCTTGGGCTGCAGCACAATACTCATCCGTATCATCTTCTTCCCAGTTTTTCATAAATAAACCTTCAACTTGATAACCTTGCTGTTTTAGCAAGTAAGCAGAGACTGAAGAGTCGACACCACCTGACATCCCAACGATAACTTTGGTTTGTTCTGGGGCTTTATTTTTTGCGGCTGTTAGCATGATTGATAACCAATAAACTTGAAAATAAACGTACTATATATTTGTACTAAAAATTAGGCGCAAAATTATAACACGCACAAGTTAAAGGATATAGATTAAAGATTAGTTTTTAATTGAGATAATGAAATTTTATTACCGGCGAGGTAATCTTCGATACACTCTAAAACCATAGGACTGCGTAAAATATGCTGTTTTGACTTAATCTGATTTATGTCCAGCCAATGGTTAGCAAGTATTTCACTGTCTTGTGGTTGACCAATCAATTGCTCGTTAAGCTCTACGACAAAACAAAAGCGTAAAAAATGAAGTTTGATATCTTCTCGGTAGTAATAATATATTCCGCAGATATAGTCAGGATCGAGCGCTAATCCGGTTTCTTCCAACACCTCGCGCTTCATAGCATCGACAAGGTTTTCTTGAGCTTCAAGGTGTCCTGCAGGTTGATTCAACACGTTTTTATGGTGCTCAACTTCTTCAACTAAAAGGAATTTACCTTGATGATGAATAACGGCGGCAACCGTAGTGTTGGGTTTAAACTGTTCGTGACCATGAGGCGTTGGTGTTTCAACACTTGGGACTTGCTTCTTATCAGAATTACTTTTCAACTCGGTACTCTCCGTTATCAATACCATCAAGGGTCCATTTACCAATTCGATAGCGGATAAGGCGTAACGTAGGAAAACCAATATTTGCCGTCATGCGTCTTACTTGCCTATTTCGACCTTCAGTAATGGTTATTTCCAGCCAAGTTGTTGGAATGCTTGCTCGTTCTCTTATAGGTGGTGTGCGAGGCCAAACTTGAGGTGACTGAGTTAATTGCACTTTTGCAGGTTTGGTCATTCCATCCTTTAATACGACGCCCGTACGCAGTTTATCTAAATCAGCTTCTGTAGGCGCACCCTCAACTTGTACCCAATAGGTTTTCTCTGTTTTTTTAACGGGATTTGCTATTTGATGTTGTAATTTTCCATCATTTGTAAGTAACAATAAGCCCTCGCTGTCACGATCTAGGCGTCCTGCTGCATAAACACCTTCTATTTTGATGAAATCTTTTAACGTTCTGCGATTATTTTCATCGGTAAATTGGCATAAAACGTCAAAGGGCTTATTAAAAAGTACAATTTTTTGATTTTCTTTGACTGGTCGTACCTTTTGGTGGTTTTTAGCCTTATGTCTTGAATAACCTTTGTTCTGCTTCATCTTTATTTTAAATATCCTCAAAAAAACCAAATGCTGCTTAGCTTGGCTATATTAATATGCTTTGAATTACTATACTATGCGCGCGAAAAATAAATTTTACCTCAGGTGAATATTAATTAATTCTTTGTGAATTTTTATGCGAACGCCTGAGCAATTAGCTAATTAAAGTAGGAATCTCAATGAGCACTGATAACTCAAAAATCATTTATACTATTACCGATGAAGCGCCTGCATTAGCAACGTATTCTTTATTGCCAATTATTCAAGCATACACTGCTTCTTCAGGCATTAACGTTGAAACTCGTGATATCTCTTTAGCTGGTCGTATATTAGCTAACTTTCCAAAGTACCTTAAAGAAGAGCAACGCATTGAAGATGCATTAGCAGAATTAGGTGAATTAGCTAAAACGCCTGAAGCAAATATCATTAAATTACCTAATATTTCTGCATCTATTCCACAGTTAGAAGCTGCGATTAAAGAATTACAAGCTAAAGGTTACGACTTACCAAATTACCCAGCAGAGCCACAAAATGAAGCGGAAGAGTCAATTAAATTAACTTACGCTAAAGTGTTAGGCTCAGCGGTTAACCCAGTATTACGTGAAGGTAACTCAGACCGTCGTGCTCCAGGCTCTGTTAAGCAATACGCTCGCAATAACCCTCACTCAATGGGCGCTTGGTCTAAAGAATCAAAATCACATGTAGCACATATGGCTTCGGGTGATTTCTACGGTAGTGAAAAATCAGTAACTATTGATGGTGCAACAAGCGTCAATATTGAATATGTTGCGCAAAACGGTGACGTTACTCTACTTAAATCAAAACTTCCTTTATTAGATAAAGAAATTATTGATGCATCAGTAATGAGTAAATCTGCGTTAGTTGAGTTTTTTGAAACTGAAATTAACAAAGCAAAAGAAGAAGATGTTTTACTTTCATTGCATTTAAAAGCAACCATGATGAAAGTTTCAGACCCAATCATGTTTGGTCACGCTGTTAAAGTATTTTACAAAGATGTATTTGCTAAACACGCTGCAACGTTTGAGCAACTAGGTGTTGATGCAAACAATGGTATTGGTGATGTTTACGCTAAAATTGCCCGTTTACCAGCAGAGCAAAAAGCAGAAATAGAAGCTGATTTACAAGCGGTTTATGCTACTCGTCCTGAAATGGCGATGGTTGACTCAGATAAAGGTATTACCAATTTACATGTACCAAGCGATGTAATCATCGATGCATCTATGCCAGCAGCACTTCGTGCTTCAGGTCAGATGTGGGGTCCTGATGGAAAGCAAAAAGATACTAAGTTTATGATCCCTGATCGTAACTATGCTGGTGTTTTCTCTGCCGTTGTAGATTTCTGTCGTGAAAATGGTGCATTTAACCCAACAACTATGGGTACAGTACCAAACGTTGGTTTAATGGCGCAAAAAGCTGAAGAGTATGGCTCTCACGATAAAACATTCACTATGACTGGTGAAGGTGCTGTACGTGTTGTTGCTGAAAACGGCGATGTATTAATTGAGCAAGCGGTATCTGAAGGTGATATTTTCAGAATGTGTCAAGTTAAAGACGCACCAATCCAAGATTGGGTAAAATTAGCGGTTACTCGTGCTAAAGCTTCAAATACTCCAGCGGTATTCTGGTTAGATGAAAACCGCGGCCACGATGCTCAAATGATTAAGAAAGTTAATGCTTATCTAGCTGACCATGATACTAGTGGTTTAGATATTCAAATTTTGGCACCAGTAAAAGCGTGTGATTTTACCCTTGCACGTGTTGCTAAAGGCGAAGATACAATTTCAGTTACAGGTAACGTTTTACGTGATTACCTAACTGATTTATTCCCAATCTTAGAGCTTGGTACCAGTGCTAAAATGCTTTCTATTGTACCACTAATGAACGGTGGTGGTTTATTTGAAACAGGTGCTGGTGGTTCAGCACCTAAGCATGTTCAACAATTTGAAAAAGAAAACCACTTACGTTGGGATTCATTAGGTGAGTTCTTAGCACTTGCTGCATCACTAGAGCATGTTGCTGTTTCAACAGGTAACACTAAAGCGCAAGTTTTAGCTGATACTCTTGATGCTGCGACTGGTAAATTCTTAGACACAAATAAGTCACCTTCTCGTCGTGTAGGTGAATTAGATAATCGCGGTAGTCATTTCTATTTAGGCATGTACTGGGCTCAAGCATTAGCAGAGCAAACATCTGATGCTGATCTTCAAGAAAGCTTTACCGGTGTTGCACAAGCGCTAACTAAGCAAGAAGAGAAAATTGTAGCTGAATTGAACGCAGCTCAAGGTCCATCGGTTGATATCAATGGTTATTTCTTTGCTGATACTAAACTTGCTGAAAAAGCGATGCGTCCAAGTGAAACATTAAATACGATTCTTTCTGCACTTTTATAGAATCGGATAAGCAGGAAACAGCAATATTGATTAATTAATATTGGTTAATGAATATTGAGAAAATACTAAAGCTAAGTAGAAATACTTAGCTTTTTTTTTTACTGTTTTTTTCAAAATAGAGAATATTAGACTTTGGTCTAAATGCTATTTATTCATTTTGGTGATAGTCGTTATCACTGAAAAATGATTAGTGCCATGATCTTTTTTGATTTAGTTTAGTAAAGCAAACCTTACCTTATGTACTTTTTGGAGCTTACTTATGACTAATCAAATCACTATTCCAAGTGCTGGAGAAAAAATTACCTATATTGATGGCAAGCTATCAGTTCCTAATAATCCAATTATTCCATTTATTGAAGGTGATGGTATCGGCGTAGATGTAACACCGCCAATGCTTAAAGTAGTCAATGCAGCGGTTGAAAAAGCTTATGGTGGTGATAGAGCAATAGCCTGGATGGAAGTTTATGCAGGTGAAAAAGCGACCAAGGTATACGACAGCGAAACCTGGTTACCTGAAGAAACTCTAAGTATGTTACAAGAATACAAAGTGGCGATAAAAGGGCCGTTAACAACACCTGTTGGCGGTGGCATGAGTTCATTAAATGTTGCCATTAGGCAAATGCTTGATCTTTATGTTTGTCAAAGACCTGTTCAGTGGTTTACCGGTGTTCCTAGCCCAGTAAAAAGGCCTAGTGAGGTTGATATGGTTATTTTCCGGGAAAATACTGAAGATATTTACGCGGGTATTGAGTACCAAGCAGGTAGTGATAAAGCCAAAACCATGATCAAATTTCTTACTGAAGAAATGGGCGCGAGCAATATCCGTTTTACCGACAATTGCGGTATTGGTATTAAACCAGTATCTAAAGAGGGTACCGAACGTTTAGTGCGACAAGCTATTCAATATGCGGTAGATAATGATAAAGACTCGGTAACGCTAGTTCATAAGGGTAATATTATGAAGTTTACTGAAGGTGCCTTTAAGGATTGGGGCTATGAACTTGCTCGAGAGGAGTTTGGCGCTAGTTTAATTGATGGTGGACCTTGGTGCTCATTTAAAAACCCAAATACAGGCAAAGAGATCATCATTAAAGATGTTATTGCCGATGCGATGTTACAACAAATTTTACTTCGACCTGCTGAATATAGTGTTATAGCAACGCTTAATTTAAATGGTGACTATTTATCTGACGCACTTGCTGCACAAGTCGGTGGTATCGGTATAGCGCCTGGTGCAAATTTAGGTGATGAAATTGCGGTTTTTGAGGCAACTCACGGTACTGCACCAAAATATGCAGGTAAAAACAAAGTAAACCCTGGCTCGGTAATTCTTTCTGCTGAAATGATGCTGAGACATATGGGGTGGCTAGAGGCAGCAGATCTGTTATTAAAAGGTATGTCTGGCGCTATAAAAGCGAAAACGGTAACGTATGATTTTGAACGTTTAATGGACGATGCAACATTAGTCTCTTGCTCTGCTTTTGGTGATTGCATTATTGAACACATGTAAACAACGAATTTTAACGCAAGATTCAGGCATAAAAAAACACAGCACAAGCTGTGTTTTTTTGTATCACTTTAGCGCAATGTTTTATCTTTATTCTATTTCGCCATCAGCTAACTTAATACTTGCTGCATGGTGACCTTTAGGGCCTTCATTTAGCTCATAATTAACATCTTGTCCGGCTTTTAGTGTTCGATACCCATCCATCTCAATTGTTGAATAGTGCGCGAAAATATCCTCTCCGCCGCTATCTGGGCGAATAAAACCAAAACCTTTTGCATTATTGAACCATTTAACTGTACCGTGTGCCATACTTCAACTTCCTTCTATATCCTTTAGTATTTAATTATGTTTAACTTACTCTTACCGTGCTAGGTTCTCCCAATGTCCCCCCAAAGAAACTAGCAAGTATTAATAAGTGCATAGACAACAAACTAAGCGACTAAATAATAGCCACCTATAGAATCGTAGATAAATTATGAAATTAGTCAAGTTAAAAAGATGTTTTTTTAGCAGTTTTTTCAACTTTATTGCACGAAAAGTTACAGCAAAAGTAAAAAGTAGAGACTAAGATAAAGATATGAGCAATTGGAAAGAGTTATTTGACACCCAAGACATTGTTGAAGAGGAAGTTAGAGAGCAATTAGAAGAGCCGGCTAAATACCATGTTTTTTTACTTAATGATGACTATACCCCGATGGACTTTGTTGTAGATGTATTGTGTAACTTCTTTAATAAGAGTGAAGAACAAGCAACAGATATCATGTTAACCATTCACTATAAAGGAAAAGGCCTTTGTGGCACATATACTGCAGAAATTGCAGAAACGAAAGTAGAACATGTCGTCCAGTACGCTTTGGAAAACCAACACCCTTTGAAGTGTGTTATGGAAAAAGCTTAAAGTTATAAATTGGAGTAGCTATGCTAAACAAAGACTTAGAAATATCACTTAATTTAGCCTTTCGCCAAGCTAAAGAATCACGCCATGAATTTATGACTGTAGAGCATTTATTATTGGCCTTGTTAGATAACCCTTCAGCGATTGAGGCACTTGCCGCTTGTGCTGCTGATATTGCCAAGCTTCGTAAAAGCCTACTAGATTTTATCAGTGAAACCACACCGATGATTCCAGTTGGAGAAGAAGAACGCGAAACGCAGCCTACCTTAGGTTTTCAGCGCGTACTACAACGCGCAGTTTTTCATGTGCAATCATCAGGGAAAAATGAAGTCAGTGGTGCTAATGTTTTAGTGGCAATTTTTAGCGAGCAAGAGTCTCAAGCCGCTTATATTTTGAAAAAATCAGATATTAGCCGTTTAGATATCGTCAATTATATATCGCACGGTATTGCTAAAATTGATGATAATGACGCACCAAGAACAATTGATGGTGAACAGCAGACTGAAGAAGAGCCTAGAACCATAGAAAACTTTTCTGTAAACCTCAATGAAGAAGCGCTTAAAGGCAATATAGATCCTTTAATTGGTCGTGATAATGAACTTGAGCGAACTTTACAGGTTTTAAGTCGACGTAGAAAAAACAACCCTCTTTTTGTTGGTGAAGCAGGGGTTGGTAAAACGGCAATTGCCGAAGGTTTAGCGAACTTAATTGTCAATGAAAAGGTTCCAGAATTTTTGGCAGATGCGACAATCTACTCTCTTGATATGGGCGCTTTACTTGCCGGTACTAAATATAGAGGGGATTTTGAAAAGCGTTTTAAAGCACTGCTTAAAGATCTAGAGTCAGATAAAAATGCAGTATTATTTATTGATGAAATTCATACCATCATCGGCGCGGGTGCTGCTTCAGGTGGAATGATGGATGCGTCAAATTTGATTAAGCCACTTCTTTCTGCCGGAAAACTTCGTTGTTTAGGCTCAACAACTTATCAAGAGTATCAAAGTATATTTGAAAAGGATCGCGCCTTAGCTAGACGCTTCCAAAAAATTGATATTGCAGAGCCAAGTGTTGCAGATACAACCAAAATATTGCAAGGCTTAAAAGATAAATATGAAAACCATCACGGTATTCGTTATACCAGTAAGGCGCTCCATGCTGCAGCACAATTGTCTGCTAAGTATATTAATGAGAGGTTCTTACCTGACAAAGCGATTGATGTTATTGATGAGGCAGGCGCTAAACAACAACTTGTCACACCAAGCAAGCGTAAAAAAGTCATCAATAATACCGATATTGAAAATATTGTTGCAAAAATGGCTAGGATCCCTGAAAAATCGGTGTCACTAACTGAAAAAGATAGCCTAAAGAACTTAGACCGCAACTTGAAACTTGTCGTCTTTGGTCAAGATAAAGCGATTAATGAATTATCTTCAGTAATTCGCTTATCTCGTGCAGGACTTGGTGATGAAGAGAAACCAGTGGGTTCATTCTTATTTGCAGGACCGACAGGGGTTGGTAAAACTGAAGTCACGCAACAGCTTGCTAAAATATTGGGTGTTGAGTTGTTACGTTTTGACATGTCTGAATATATGGAGAAGCATGCGGTTAGCCGTTTGATAGGTGCTCCTCCTGGCTATGTTGGTTATGAACAGGGCGGTTTACTAACTGACGCGGTGTTAAAACATCCTCATGCGGTAGTCCTGCTTGATGAAATTGAAAAAGCGCATGAAGATGTTTATAACATCTTATTGCAAGTGATGGATCATGGCACCTTAACCGATAATAATGGACGTAAAGCTGATTTTAGAAATATCATCTTAGTACTAACAACTAATGCGGGCGTTCAGGAAACGGTTCGTCAATCGATTGGTTTTAAACAGCAAGATCATAGTGAAGATGCATTATCTGAAATTAACAAAGTCTTCTCACCTGAGTTTAGAAACAGACTTGATAATATTGTGTGGTTTAATCATTTAGACAATATAGTTATCCAGCAAGTTGTAGATAAATTCATTGTAGAGCTACAAGCTCAATTGGATGATAAAGGTGTTTCACTTGAATTAAGTCAGCAAGCGAAGCAATGGTTAGCGGATCATGGCTACGATAAAGCGATGGGCGCAAGACCGATGTCGCGTTTAATTCAAGAGCATTTGAAGAAAGCTTTGGCTAATGAATTACTCTTTGGCGAATTAACACATGGTGGTGTGGCGAAAGTTGATGTTACAAAAGACCAATTAGTTATCAACTTTGAAAATAAGCAAGAATTGATTACCGAAAAATAATCTTTCCCTTAAGTTTTCTCTTGTTATTAAAGCCCTAAAAGTTATGCTTTTAGGGCTTTGTTGTGAGTAAGAGTACGGTAAAACAGGTTACATGGTAATGTTAAGTTGAAGTTAATCAACCTCAACTTGGGTTAAGAGATAAGTCAACAGTTTGAAATTGTTAGACTTGTGGCTATAGCAACTCACTAGCTTGATAGTTTTTCTTA
>CAJXPG010000117.1 GCA_913057925.1 uncultured Colwellia sp.
TCTACACAGAGTAGATCGTCGGCAGCGTCAGATGTGTATAAGAGACAGGGTATTATCTGCTTAAAGGGCGATTCTCCCCCCCTATTTAATTTGTTAGAAAGAGCGGTATTTGCTGCTATCAAGAAAATAAATAAGCGGGAGCTAGTTCAATTGATAAAAGATACTGAATTATTATTAAATTTCAGCGAAAGGCGAGTTCAAGCAGAGTTTGCTATTTTTGAATATGATGCAAATGACGTATTAACAGCGCTAATGTCACAATAACTAACTAACAGCTAAAAAAAAACATTTATTAGTCTATTTAACAATTTTCTACTCAACGGCTCCGCTACAGCCCTTTAAGAATAAGTTATCACTTATTGGAACGAGATTTGCTTTATCTAATCAATATTACAATAACAGGGCAGCTTCATGGATAAGCAACAACTAACAACATTTAAATTACTTTTTACATCGGTGATTAGCATCACTATTTGGGGCATGCTGATTTGGCAGTTTAATCATGAAGGTGTGCCTAGTCATTACCTATTTCAAAACCCAGAACTACCTGAGTTATCTAATTGGTGGGGAGGTTTAATACTTCCAGCTTTATCATGGTTTACCTTAAGCCGCATTCAAAAAACCTTGCTTTCACTGCCTAACGAACATGCCGTGCAACATGCTAAAAAAGTCGCAATACAATTCATTATCGCACTCGCTTATGGCGCGATGCTTTCCTATGCCTTTGTTCACGGGTATAAATCATTTACTTCAGTGATGTTTCCAGCAATATTAGCTTTCGCACTATTTTTCAAAGTTTATAAAGAAGAGTTTATTCTTGGCTTTGTATTAAGTATGAGTATTACTTTTGGCGCGATATTACCCATGATGTTTGGCATCATTATCGCAGTAGCATCTTTTATTGTTCACGCTATTGCACAATTTATATGGCGTGGCGTTAAGTCATTAACCACTAAGAAGCAACTCAATTAACCCTTACCGATGCTTTTGCTTGATAGCTACATTGCTAAAGCAAAAGCACAACGTCAAAGATGATGATTGTTTACACTACTTATGCTGCAAACTTTGAGTTTGGTATACATCGGTATTCGCACTGGTCGTTTGCCCAAAGAGTATATTTTTGCCCAATACATCAAAGTGATAGGCGTTACTCGAAATTACAGTTTTTAGCGTATTGCTTAGCGGCGAGTAAGTCTTAATTGCAAAGTCTTTATCAAAGTCATACCAATACCAGTTTTCTTGGCTTTTTTTGAGGTTGAATGCCCGCCCAGACAGAAATGAAAGCTCTAATAACAGTGAGTTTTCAACCGGCTGCTGATTAGCTCCTGAGTAAAGTTGCTTGTTGTGATCAAGCCACAGTGTATTTTCTTGCTCAGCTGCAAATTGAATGTATTGCCAGCGAGAATCCGCAGCTTCAACGCGATGAGTATCTAAATGATAATAACTTACTTGCCACTTACCTTGCCGCTTTAGGCTGTATGCTAGGGTATTATTATTTTTAAATGACACTGCCCTTATTTCAGTTTGCGGTATCTTTAAGCGTTCAAAACTCCCTGTTTTGGCATTAATCATGTGAATCTCATTTAATGTCAGTCCCATGAGTAACTCACTGTTAGGTGACCACTTTAAATCAACATAGTGACGGCTATCATTAAATTGAGTTAATTTTTTACTGCTGCCATTATTTATTTCGGTCAGCCAAATCTCTTCACTACCACTAGCTAGGCTGACATAAGCAATTTTTTGCTGTGCTAACTCTTGGTGATGAGAAAAAATAGCAAGCCTATCATCCACTGATGCATCAGCAATTACCTGCTGTGTTTTAGTCGACCAATTATATAGGTGAATGTTGCTGTTCTGCTGCCCCGATGAGAATAAGTAATCTTGACCATTGGTATGGCGAATAGGCCAACTGATTTGCCGGCTACCTGAATAGATAATTTTCATATCCGCGCCCGTTAAGTCATAACTTATTAATTGATAAGCTGGGTACTCTCCCATTAACACTACTCGCTCGCCGTCATGGCTCCAGATACCACAACAAATATAAGCGTCTTGTTTGAATAACAACGTTAGTTCATCGGTTTGTAAATCAAGAGAATAAAAACCTTCCCACTGCTGTTTATCAGGAGAGGATATTAATAACTTATTCTCAAAGGGGTGAATATCAAACTGACTATTACCACCTAAAAATATTTCAGGCTGGTTTAATTTTTTCTTAAGTTGGGTTTGTAGATTTATTTCAAACAACTCGTAAGGACTGCTACCGCCTTCACTTTCTGCGTAGACTAGGCGGTTATTGTCATGAGTGAAGGCTATTTTTCCGTAGCTACCTGCGGGGCAATTATGAATTAACTTCGCTTTACCAAAATTAGCGCCTTCAACACCCCTAATAAAGTAGTGGCAACGTTGTGGTGTTGCCACTAAATAAGCAATAAATTTACCATCAAAACTCCACGTTGCCGGACCAACACCAACCCCCTCTTCATGATTAATTTCAATGTTCTGCTGATCCGCAGTATTTTTAATCATTAGATGCATGCGGTCACTTTTTGCAGACATATAAGAGATGAACTTTCCATCAGGGGAAACAGCAGGAAAAAGTTCATTGCCTGCTTCAGAGGTAATAGCTTTTGCATAGCTCAGTACAGGTACATCAGCTTGTTTATCATTTTGCTGTACCATTACTAAGACTGTGATAACAAGCAGTGCGATCACAAGTAATAACGCAACACTAAACCACTTAATATTTAAATGTGATTTAGCATTGTGCTCAGTTGCTGATTTTTCGGTGACCGCTAGTTCTTGAGGCTCTAGCGTCGAAGTAGTTTCTTTTTCTGCTAGCGCTTCAATGTCAGTTTGCTTATCCGGTATTGAGCGTTCAATTAGAGGTTCAACAAAGGCAATGAACTTATAACCTTTTTTAGGGAATGTCGCGATGTATTGAGGTTTTCTTGCATCATCATTTAATGCTTTTCGCAGCTTAGTGATTAATTTACTTACCGCATTATCACTAACAACCCGCCCTAACCAAACATCTTCAACTAACTGATCTTTACTAATGATTTTGTCATGGTTTTGGCAAAAATAACTTAACAACTCAACCATCATAGGCTCTAGTTGTTGACTATTTTGTTCAGAAGTTAAGGTTTGTTGCTGATCACAAAAAGTAAATTCAGCTATTCGCCAGCGCATTAAATTGCTCAAATATTAAGGTGTATTGCGGGAAAATAGCATACAAAACAAGCTTGGTCATCAAAAGTCACAAAAAGTCACTCGCTTTTCATTACATTAAATGAAGGCCAAATTACCATGTCGCCACTATCAAACTAAATTACAAATTAATTTTCAAACAAGGCGTCGTTATGAATACAGACTATAGAAAAAAAACTGTTTCCCCCTCGAATATAATGAAGTATTTGTCACTTTTACTACTGTTTCTTTTTTGGGCTACCGGCTCTCAAGCCGAAGAAGCAGCAAGTGCCTTTGACACACCAGTCTCTTTAGCAACACTAAAACCCCAAAGTAGTGAACAAGCTTTAACTTTACTAACATCTAATAAGTTTCATCAAGAACTATTGAAATTAACAAAGCAGCTATCACAGAAAGATATTGAACAAGCGAACATGTTTAATAAAGTGGCACTGTTGTCAATTTTAGGAAAAAGCTCACAACTTGATGCGACGATTAAAGCGCATAAAAATGCGACGTCTTATACACACTACACTTTGCATAGTAAAACAATCGCTAAACTGCCACAGAAAGACATCACACTTTTTAAAACCACCTTGACCAATGATTTAGCTACATCACTGGCTAAGTTAAACGATGAAGACTTATACCAAACAAATAACGCTTTAGGTTGGTCAGTATCAAGAGCGCAAGATTATGCTTTCAATATATTTAAGCGCTACCAAGATAAAGCTAAGCTCAATACAAATGAAGCAATACAACTGATCGTTAATTCTCATTTATACCGCGTGCTTGAAAGAGTCATTCCTGTTAGTCAAAGTGCTTTAGAGCAAGAAAATTCTAAACGTTATATCATTGAGCCTGAGATATTAATCACCACCAAAGCAGGCGTTGAACTTGCTGCGACGGTAGTAAGAAAGAGAAACCAAAAAGAAAAACGCCCCACTGCTTTTCAGTTTACCATTTACGCTGACGAAGCGGCCCATATAAAAACCGCGATACATGCTGCTGCACATGGCTTTGTCGGCGTTGTAGCAAACTCTCGCGGCAAGCGCTCAAGTTCAAACAAAATTACTCCATGGGTTTATGACGGGGAAGACGCGACGAGTGTAATCGACTGGATAACTAAACAATCATGGAGCGATGGTAGTGTCGCCATGTACGGGGGTAGTTATAACGGCTTTACTCAATGGGCAGCAGCAAAACATATGCACCCAGCACTAAAAGCAATGGCTCCTTACGCTTCTGCAAGTTTAATCACAGGATTGCCTTATGAAAATAACATTGCTTTAACGGGTAATTATCAGTGGGCACATTTCGTTACCAACAATAAAACCACAGACAATAGCGTGTATGCTAACTGGCAAAAAAGTAACGATTTAGTGTCTAACTTCTTTGAAAGTGGGCGTCCTTTAGTCGGAATTCCTGAACTTGATGGCAAAGCTAACCCACTATTTCAGCAATGGCTTGAACACCCTAGTTTTGATGAGTTTTATCAAGCAATGGTGCCTTTTCAGCAAGAGTACGCCAAGATTAACATTCCTGTGTTGAGCGTAACTGGCTATTTTGATGGCGGGCAAATATCAGCTATCGACTATTTACAGCGTCATTACAAGTACAATGAAAATGCTGACCATACCTTACTAATTGGCCCTTATGGCCATATTACATCGCAAGGAAAGCCGAATGATTATTACAGTAATTACTTTTTAGATGAGGTAGCTCATCAAAAAGATACTGAAGAAATTGTCTTTGCTTGGTTTAAACATGTGCTTTTTGGCTACACCAAACCTAGTTTATTGAAAGACAAAGTGAATTATCAATTAATGGGCAGCAATACATGGCAGCATCAAGCCTCATACAAGGCAATGAATGAAACAGCGGTAACTTATTTTTTATCTAGCACCTCTGCAAGTGACGGCAAGTTCACCTTAAGGCAAAAGCAAGAACAGCAATTAGCCTTCACTGAGCAAACAGTTGATATGACAGACCGTAAAAACCAACATAACAAAGCTCCTTGGCCGCTGATTCAAAAAGCATTGCATGAACCAAATGGCTTAATATATATCACTGATGCATTTGAAAAAGACTATGCGCTCGCAGGGGCAATAACCGGGGAGCTTTCCATTGCTGTTAATAAAAAGGATGTCGATATTGGCTATAATTTTTATGAAATTGATAAAGATGGCAATGCCTTTCATTTAAATAACTATCGCAGCAGAGCAAGCTTTGCTGACAATATGAGTAAACGTCAGCTGCTTAACCCAAATACAAAAACTATTGTACCAATCATTAATGCCCGCATGACAGCAAAATACCTCACAAAAGGCAGCCGACTAGCGATAGTGTTGAACGTTAATAAGAATTCGGATGCTCAAGTGAATATGGGCAGTGGTAAAGCGGTAAACTTTGAAAGTATTGAAGATGCAGGAGAGCCATTAACGATAAAATGGTACAACGACAGCAGAATCAATATTCCACTGACTGTTTGGCAATAACTTACCTCAGATCGCGTTAAGAGTTAAGAGATAAGTTAGCCATTTGAAATAGTGATGTTAGGTCACTTTCTGCATAGCACTGCTGACTAACTCTGATAAAAAGTATAATTATTTTCAGGTAAGGTGTAATAAACCTTTAACTGGCGCCACTAACTAATCATTCACTAGTAAATAACATTCAGAGGAAACAAGTTTACATGGGAAGTGATTTTTATCAGATGTCGATACTGCCTTTTGCTGGCATTATCATCAAGATATGTCGTGCCTACACCAACAGCAACGAAGATTTCGAGGATTATTACCAAGAAGTCTGTCTGCAAATTTGGCGCAGCAAAGATAATTTTAATGATGACGCCAGCTGGTCTACTTGGGTATACCGAATTTCCCTCAATGTTTGCTTAACTCAACTAAAGCGCAGTAAAAACGGGGATAAAAAGCTTGTTTCTGACACGCTACCCGAAGAAGCAATTGACGATAGTAAAGCGTTTGTTAGCGCTGAAATTAATCAACTTTATGATGCCATCAAGCATTTATCAGAAATTGATAGAGCCGTCATTTTACTCTATTTAGAAGAGAAATCTTATAGTGACATTGCCGATATTATTGGTAGTAATACCAATAATATCGGCGTTCGAATCAAGCGAATTAAAGACAGACTAAATAAATACATTAAGCAACAGGGGCAGGAACATGACTAAACCAATAGAAACAATGTGGAAAGACGGCTTTGATAAAGAAGCAAACCTAAGTGCCCCTCAGGTCAACGATTTTTATAATAGAGAGTCTCAAAACATCGTTGATAAATTCCAAAATATGTTCGCGATGAATATTAAAGCCATTATTATTGGTGCGGGGATCATGCTTATCATGATGACACTTATTGGTGCGCCATTTTTAGGGTTATATATCTGTGCATTATTATGTCCTTTAGTGATTATCGCAAAAAAAGAGCTGAACAAATCAGTCAACCTGTCAAAAGGACAAAACAGTTATGATTATTTGATGAGTTTTGATCGCTGGCTAAAAGGCTCAATCGAAACCTATTCTCGTTATTACCGCGTTTTTTACCCGTTATTTTTTATTGGTATGGCGACTCAAGCTATTGTTAGTAAGGCAGGAGGGAAAATTATTGCTTTATTCGTAGAGAAGTTCCCTACTGAGATTTTCATATTAGGACAACCCTATTATCTAATAATTGCTGTCACCTTATTAACATTAATCATTTCTTTATCTGCCGATGCTTTATATCGATTGGATTTGAATATAGTTTACGGCAGGCAATTCAAAAAGCTTGAGCAACTGATAACTGACATGAAAGAGCTTAGAGCTTAGAACTTAAAACTTAGTCTTTTTTCACTATAAACATCTAGCCGACATTTGTGAGTTTAACAAGCTAAGGGTGTGTTAACACCCTTGATAATCTATCGTGAATCCATCGCGAATCAACAAGCATAGCGCATAAAAAACCAATACTCGCCTCAAAAACAATGTTCATAGAATTCTTTAAAAATCAGTAGACTGCAGCTATCTCGCATAAAAAAAAATACGGCTAGTATTTTGTTTTTATTCGTTGTAGTCTATTTCTATATTGCTTATTTATTCTACAAGGATAACAAGCTTTACATCTCTTAAAATCACGCAAGATAAAGGAATATGACATGAAGACAGCACTCCCATTAATTTCAATACTTGTTGCCAGTTTACTCAGTTTTAATGCATCAGCAGCTTCTGCCAAAATAGGCCCTTGTAAAGAAAACACCTGTGTTGAATATTTTAATAAATATAAGAAATATGCACGCATTGGCTATACCGATGCAATGGTAACCCTAGCTGAAATGTATTATTACGGTTATGGCACCGAAAAAAATATGAAGAAAGCACTTAAACAATTTAAAAGTGCGGCAAAATACGGCTCAGTTAAAGGGCAATTCAAAACAGCGATGATGTACTTTAACACCCCTGAATTAGAGGATTTAGATGATGGTATCAAGTACTTAAAAAAAGCGGCTCGAAATAATAGTGTCGATTCATCGTTTCTCTTAGGCATTATGTATTTCGATGATAACTTTTATGAGCAAGACTTTGATGAAGCAGATAAATGGTTAACTCAGGCTTATGAAAGGGGTTATGACAAAATGCCTGCTTATATTAAGCTGATGGAAAAGTCTGAACATTATACCGAGGATAACTTCCCCAACCTTAAAGAGGCTATTGCAGCTAACCCAATTAATCTAGCTCAGTTTGATCAAGTTACTGTTCCGCCAGAAGGAGCTGGAGAAACAGCCACCACTGTTACTGATAACGCAACTAACACCTCTGATGAAGCTAACCCTAGTTCAACAGGGAAAGATATTGAGGTGATCACGGTATATAATGACTTGCCGAAAATTTTAGACTCTCAGCTTACGAGCTTTAGGTATAGCTTGCCAGAAAAAGGCGCTCAGAATACAGGTTCACGAATTATCGGGAAGACTTGCGCTAAAACCATGTCTTGTGCGCCTACCAGTAATGAAGACTTCAAGCGTGGTGTTAGGTTAGTTTTAGGTGACCATGCAGTTGCCACCTTTAGTGAATCATTTCGAGGTTACTCAGGGTTTTAGTCAAATTACAGCGAAACACATCGTTCAAGGCGAGCAATAACCACTAGGTTATTGCTCTTTTTATCACTTCTCTTAAATCCAGCAGAGCCTTAGCGAATAAATAATTTGTAGAATGCTTTGTGCAACCATGTGCCATAAGGTGGGTAAATGAACTTACCACTAGCAAGCTTGCCAACTTTATGAATTGATTTGGCTTTTGAGAAAGTTTGAAAACCTTCAAAGCCATGATAATGCCCCATACCAGAGTCACCAACACCACCAAATGGAAGGTCACCTTGTGCTAGGTGGACAATGGTATTATTAATACAAACGCCGCCGGAATGTGTTTGATGTAATACCTGATCCTGCTCTGCTTGATCATCACTAAATAAATAAAGTGCCAAAGGTCTAGGTCGCTCATTAATATAATCAATAGCTTGTTCAAGCTTTTGATAAGTCACTAACGGTAAGAGTGGGCCAAAGATTTCTTCTACCATCACTTTTGCATCACTTTGACAGCTTTCAATAATCACAGGAGGCATTTTTCGACAGTCATCAAAGTCTTCATTACTAGGATTTACATAAGTCAGATGTGCACCACTTGCTTTTGCATCTTCAACTAACGTTTGTAGGCGCTGAAATTGTGCATCATTAATAATGTTTGAATAATCTGGGTTATTTTTTACCGTGGGATACATACGACTAAAAGCTTTGATGAAAGCATTAATAAACTCATCAGTCTTACCTTCAGGACACAACACATAGTCAGGTGCAACGCAGGTTTGCCCGGAATTTAATGCCTTACCAAAACAAATACGCTCAGCTGCGAGTTCCATATCGAGGTTATCAGTTAGGATAACTGGCGATTTACCGCCTAACTCTAATGTTACCGGTGTTAAGTTCTTCGCTGCAGCCGCCATCACTAATCGACCAACATTAGTGGAGCCAGTAAAAAATATATGATCAAAATTAAGCGCCGAAAATGCAGAAGAAACATCAGCTTCTCCGGTAATCACAGCTACCTGATTTTGCGGGAAAACCTGACTCAACACACCTGATAAGCATTGATTAAAATGTGGCGTAAATTCCGATAACTTCACCATCACACGATTTCCTGCAGCGATAGCGGTGATAAGTGGACTTAAACTCAAAAATAAAGGGTAATTCCACGGCACCATAATGCCAACAACACCTAGCGGCTGATAAAGTACTTCATTTCGCGCCGGCTGAAAAATTAAAGCAACTTTTCGCTTAGACACTTTACTCCAACGCTTAACTTGCTTAGTGGTCGAATCAATCGCTTCAACTAAGGTTAATAGTTCAGATATTCGAGTTTCATCGTGAGATCTATGACCAAAGTCCTCACTGATAGCTGTAATTATCGCTTGTTGCTCTGCTAACAACACCTGTTTTAACTGTTTAAGCTGTGCAATGCGAGATGGAATATCAGGGTAGGTATTCTTAGAAAATGCTAAGCCTTGTTCTGAAAAAATTCGTGTTGTTTCATCAAGGGATGTGTATGGAAATTCTTCATTACTTTGGTTCGTCATTTAATTCTCGCTGAAAATAATCTAAAAATAATAGCTCATATTAAAATGACTTTATCACAAGGTTCTTAATATTTTAAAAGATTCTTTGTTAACAAGTGGTTGACCATTAATAGCAAAAAATGCTGTGTAATGCTCAATGAGCGTTGCGGTTTAATACCTCTGCACTAAAGTAAAAATGCATATGTTTCATAGAACCTCAAGAGGTTCGCCTTGCAACAGAATGATTTCGCACCTAATCATTGAAAACAGCAAGACTAAAGTAGCCGTAAAATCTGTAGTGTTGATCTTAATCTGGTTCATATCCGTATTATTTAGCCATGAATATAAAAACAATTGAGATAACAATGCAGCACATAACTCGTGGCGAAATACAGTCATTAAATCAACGTTACAGAGCACAACTGATAAACAGTTTATCGGGCTTTAAAAGCGCCAACCTTATCGGTACTCAAGATGCTAATGGAAAAAGTAACCTGGCAATCATTAGTTCGGTTGTACATTTAGGTGCTAGCCCTGCTTTGGTTGGTTTTATAATGCGCCCTGACAATGGTGAAAGACATACTCTAGATAATATTATTACGTCAAAACACTACACTATCAATCAAGTTTCAGCCGACATTTATCAGCAGGCTCACCAATGCTCTGCACGGTTACCAAGACACGAAAGTGAGTTTGTTCATACTGGTTTGTCTGCACATTACGTGGGTAATATTAACGCGCCTTTTGTGAAAGAAAGTCACATTAAATATGCGGTTAAAGTCAAAGAAATACTGCCAATTGAACTCAATAATACGCAATTTATTATTGGGGAAATAATACATATTATTTGTCACAAAAAAGCCATACAAAGTGATGGTTATATCGACCTTGAGGCAACCAATGCTGTAAGCGTTTCAGGTTTAGATAGTTACCATAAAAGCTCGCGTCTAAGTCGTTTGAGCTATGCAAAACCTAATATGCCTTTAGTCCAATTAGACGTTACAGGAACAGCTAAGGGAAGTAACAGTTTTCAAGTGGGTGAAGCAAAATGAAAACATCACAATGGCTAGGTTATCTGGGGTTATGGCCTTTTATTTTATTTGTATTCTACCCTGGCTTAGTCAATAAAATATTAGCCATTTCTCCGTTACAGGGGTTTATTTTTTACAGCGCTATTATTTTAAGCTTCCTGTCCGGCACCTTATGGAAGAAACATACCTTAGCAAAAAATACGCATTCGCAGTTTGCGGCTATTACCTTTAGCTTGTTGGCGTATCTATGCCTGTTAATTCCATTTAATCTTTCAATAATCTTTTTGCCGTTTGCTTACATTGCCTTACTTATCACTGAATACTTGCTAGGCAATGACGAGGAGCAATCAGAAAACAATCAATATTTCAAAATGAGAGTAATACTCACTTTTATCGTCAGCGCGCTGCATGTTGTCGCATTAATACGCTGGATTTCATAGGGGAACAATATGAGTAACTATATGAGTAACAATGAACTTACTATTTTTTACGATGGCAATTGCCCTCTGTGCACATTGGAAATGGAAAAACTAAAGCGCTATGACAAAAAAAACCTTATTAAATTAGAGAATTTACATCAAGATAATTTCACCGTACTTTACCCTGAAATTGATGTTGATAAGGCGATGCATATACTACATGGACTCTATCAAGGAAAAACGCTACTCGCATTAGATGTTACTCATCGTGCATGGTCACTTGTAGGTAAAGGCGCTTTAGTTGCACCGTTAAAGTTGCCAATAATTAAGCAGCTAGCTCATCAGGGCTATCTACTGTTAGCAAAATATCGCCAACCTATTTCTCAATGCCTTTATCAGCGTTTTGGCATTGGCATTCAAACTTGTGATGAAGGAACCTGTTATGAAAAACCAAGCAATACTCATCATCGGGGCAAATAGCGAGATAGCTAAAGCCCTATCGAGTAACATTATTACCTATGAAAATACTCATTTGATCGTGATCAGTAGAGATAAAAGCAATTATCAACAAGAAAAATTTAGTAAAGCCGATGTGATTACCCTCAACGACTATCAAGAGCATAGTATTAGTCAAGCGACATCACAGCTTAAATCAATCACTAAGCTTCCTATTACTAAAGTGTTTATTTGTCATGGTGTTTTACACACGAAAGACCACCTGCCAGAAAAGCGTTTAGAGGACTTTTCACCAACAATGTTCAATGAAATAATCACGGCTAATACCATTACGCCTATGCTGTGGTTGAAACATCTAACACCAATGCTTTCAGGTAAAGTTGACTGTAAAATAACAATTTTTTCTGCTCGGGTTGGCAGCATCACTGATAATAAATTAGGCGGTTGGTACAGTTATCGTGCATCAAAAGCAGCAATGAATATGTTGATAAAATCAGCAAGTATTGAATTAGCGCGACGAGCAAAAAACATCAAGCTGATTTCATTTCATCCTGGTACAACCGATTCTCCACTTTCTAAACCATTTCAAAACAATGTGCCTGAAGGTAAGCTTTTTACCAGCGAATTTGTCGCCGAGCAACTACTCTCAATTGTTAATAATATGTCTGTTGATGGTGAAGCCAGTTTTATAGATTGGAAGGGAGATAATATTTTATGGTAAGAAGGTTTAACAAGGTTACGTATGATATTTTATTGCACTTTGCGCTACCTTAGTAGCCTTTATCTCTTATACGACACCTTGCCTTATTGCCAACCCATTTTCCACAAGGTACTATCTTTTAGATCACGCCAGTTAATTTTATAGTCATTTTTTGATATCACCGCTTCTATAATGCATTCAATTACCGCTTGGTCTTCATCAAACGTTACCTTAGTAATGATAAAGTGTTTCTCTTTATTCTTTATCATTATTTTTGTCCATTTACTGTGAAGTAACGCTTTGGGGCTGACTCTATTCATAAATTTTCTTCTTCAAAGCTCGACTCTAAGAAATCTAGGGCTAGGATAGAAATATCAAAGCCCTTAGCTTGTTTTTCTGTAAATAAAAAACCAACTTCCTCAATCGTTGATGCACTTAGTGTCGGAGCATTTTCAATATCTCTGCCACGAAAGGATGCCTTAAAATCAGCAAGTTTAAATGTGTGACTTACTGCCTTGTTAACCGTTGTTGGAAAGCTAATTTTATAGGCCAATGAATAGCGAGACACTTTGCTCCTTACTCTCAACTGAAATCTGTTACCATCGCCTTTAACAAGAATTCGGATACTTTTAAGAGTTTTAGGTAAAGGTGCTACTCTTCTAAAAACACTGGTAAAGCCACCATTGTTCTCTGTTGAAATAGTACCGGTAAAGTTTATTGCATTATTCTTTATACTAACATTGCCTTTGGAAAGTCCGCCCATCACTCCGTCATTAGTAATGCGCCATTCCTCAAGGCTTTCTGCTCCTGTAAGCATTATAGAAACCTTATGGTTATTGTGATTTATCTCAGGTGAAAAACTAAAGGCTTTTGTTGCTATTAAGCTGGCACCTAAAAAAACATTCATAGGAAAAATTAAATATTTCATTGATGGCTCTCAGTAATAGAAGCGTGGTTGTCAATGAGGTTTAAAAACTCAACAAGCGTTTTATCATCTTCATAATCACAAGAGAATTTGCTATGAAAATAAATACTCAATACGAGATCCCTATAACCTAAATAACAGCTATAACCATCAAAATCATACCAAGCTAAAAGCTCGCCCAAGCGATAAACGCCGTCCTTTTTTTCCCCTTGAGATATTACTTGGTTAAAAACCCTAAGCGCATTCGGCAAATTTATCATAAAGGCGTTTACCTCATTTATTATGACTACAATAGATAAAACTTCATACGAATGTTAAAGATATAAGGTTCACTAAAACTAAGCTTTTCTTTTACAGTCAGTACCTTCACACTACTGCTTTTAAAAAACGTGCAATAACACATCACCATGACTTGTGATCTAAACCACTTTTTACTGCGTACTTATGGTTAGAAAATACTTAAACTTTTTGAGATATCATACATGCGCATACTTTTTATTAGCTTAATCCTTTTGATTACCACTGGGTGCAGCACACAATACCCAAATCAATCTATTACAGGAAAAACTTTTCCCACGGTATCGGGACAAAGTCTCGAAAAAGAAGACGTTACTATACCTACTGACTCTGTCTCTTATACACATCTGACGCTGCCGACGATCTACTCTGTGTAGA
>CAJXPG010000118.1 GCA_913057925.1 uncultured Colwellia sp.
GTACGGTCTCGTGGGCTCGGAGATGTGTCTAAGAGACAGAGAAACGTACTGGCGTATCTGAAGTATTGGTAATAGAGAACTCATGTGATTGGTCCATAATTAAATGAGGTTGCGCTAATGCACAGCTTCCCATTTGATTTATTTCTGGAATGGCTTCAGGAACCACATCTTTCACTAAATCTGCAGTAATAGTAAAGGTATTATCATTTTCAGCCATAACTGCAACACCAATACAATTCATGTTGTTATCAGATAACATCATGCGATCGCCTACCGTCCAACTAGCTGAGGTATAAGTATCACCATTATTTAATGTTTTATAATTCTTACCAAAATTAGCTGACCCTTTATTACTATCTACCCAGAATAATGACACAGGTGTGTCTGTGGTATTGGTGAAGGTAAAGTTAGTTTTATCGGCATCATAATAACGCGCATATTGTTGTACTAAATCACAACTTCCAATGGTATCTGCAGCCGGGGTAGCAGCTGGTGCCGGTGCCACAGTTTCTGAATTGGCCAACATATAGGCTTCAAATCCCGCACCAGTGCGTTGAACAGCCCCTTTAAGTGCAGCTTTGTAGGCATCGTTATCTCCTACCTTTAAGGTTGCCGCAATAAGCTCTATTTCATCTTTGTGTTCTTCACCTAAGTAACGCATAGCAAAATAGCCCCAAGGATACAAATTATCATATTCGTAATCCATAAATACGACATTGTACAACGGTGGAATAGTCTCACCTTTTAAGGTATTTAATGTACGTGTATGGTCTTTCCCCATTGCCATGTACTCAGCCATACCTTCAGCCCACGAAGCATTTGGGTTAAATGTTCCGTACGAGCCTGTTTTGTTATAGCGGCCATCAAGATAATGAACGAACTCATGCCTTAAGTTATAAATTTGATCAATGTATTGACATGAACTGCCTAACCAAGAATCAGGACACTGCATCGCTATAAAGCGCGCTTGGTTGCCTTGTGCAGTCGGTGTACCTTCTAGGTACATACCACCATTATCTGTGGAAATACCAAAAAACTCAGTTGCATACTTTTCATAATCTTCAGGACTAGCAAAAGCAACAACTTCAATATGTTCGTTCAAATCACCAGTAATAGGTGTTCCGGCTGTATTGAAAAAGGCATGGAATTCAGTTTCTTGTAATGCCATATCAGCACATGATTGATCTAGTGTTGCTTGGCTAATCGTAGATTGCGCTCTAATAGTAATATTGGGTGTACAATCGTGACTAACCGTTAGAATATCCTCTTCTTTTGGTGGGACAATACAATTACCAAATAATGGATCTCCTGCTTCACAAGCACGGCCAGCATTTTCTAAGTATTTTTTAGTTATAATGGTTTCAGTAGTTTCTACCGAAATAGTTTGGATTACTTTTTCACGCGTTTCCAAGATAGTGCTGTCAAATCTCGCTTTAGCTTCGTCAGTAGCAATTGATGCAATCTTACCCATAGCGATAAATGAATGTGGAATGATCCATTTCCTGTCTGCTTCAGCGGTCCAGCGCATATCAAGTGATGTTTCACCTAAAAATACAAAAGAGCGCATTACCGATAGCACATCTAGCATGTTTTCGTTATAAGCAGACTTTACTGGCGAGCTACCGTAATAAGCAGCATCAGCAATTGCTCCCATAAGAGCCATAGCGGTATCGCCACCATTACTGATACCAAAAGGATTGGTTTGCTCTGAATAGAATTGGATAATAGCTAATAGATGTGGCAAGTGATCTTTAAAGTAGCTAGCACTTTCACCTCTTCTAAAATTAGTCAATGCTGCTGCATAACCTTCTTGAATGACACTACCTGCTGGAGCGATAAAATCAGTCATCTGAGAAACAGCTAAAAGTGCAGTACTTAACTCTGATGCTTCTGCATCAGTCATTGGAGCTGCATGATAACCATAAGAGGCTAAAAAATATAATAATTGGTTTAAATCAGGGTCAGCTAAATCATCTGCCTTGGCCAGATAATGAATTGCTTTAGCGACTTCTGAAATTGGATCGTTGGTAGCGCCTGCAATACCAGAAAAATCATCATAGCTTGCTACCAATATTTCTGCGATAGCTGAACCATATTGTGCTTTTGAAGTAATACTCGCTGCAGGTACATCAATAACAACATTGGTGTTATAAACAATATAATCGCCCATTGGTGGCGGTATATCACCGCCTGTAACCGTGACGGTAAGGCTGGTTTGTTCAATATTGCCATCAATTTTGAAATATCGTTGCCCTGCATGAGAAACAAAAGAAATGCTCTCTTCGTTAGTACCGGAATTTAAGCTACTTAACTCAACATTGCCGCTCCAGTCGTCACCGTCATAGAGTTTAATCCCAGCATCACTACCGTTGAATGTGCCACCTGACGTTGTAATCGTTACGTCACTATTTTCGTAAGGCACGGTGACATATAAATAATGCCCATAGTCAGTAATACAGTGTGTTTGGTTGGCAGGTACTTCACCTTGTCGGTCTAACGTTTTTGTGCCACACATCTCTGCAGCTTGAACTGTACCCATGTGTAACGATACGAATATCGCGCTAGCTAGTAATGTTTTCTTTGTTATTAGTTTCATTATTCTTAAGCCTATTTTTATTATGCGATTAGGTAAATCGTCCGTGTAGCAATTTAGGCTTATTGTTATTATATTACCCTAACTGCATCTAACGCGTACATCCGTCGCTGTTGAAACGTACACTTTTATACATCCCGGATACAGTTATATAATATTCTGTATACAATATTCAAGCATAAACAAAATAAGAATTTTTTCGTAGTTTATTAATAAAATTTTTATTCACTGTTATCAATATGTTGCAAAGTGATAAAAATAGATAATGATTTGGCGTTTTCTGAGGGTTTTCATTTGAGACTACTAATTTTTACACTAGAAATGATTTGACAATAACTGCGAAGCGGACTCAATTGTGTGGTAAATCGATATCCCTATCGATAACTTAAATTATTGGTTACCTTCACCTTGCTTCTTTGGAAGTGGTTTTTTAGGCTCTCCGGGAGGAATAATTGAATTATCTTCTGGGTGTCTACGAACTTTTTCATGCTCATGCCCGTGATGTTTGGCATGACGATTACCATCATGATCTGCAGGCTTACTATGTTGACGCTCATTATTGTTGACGGTGAGTTCAGTTCTAGCCACCTTAGTATCTGTAACATTAAGCGTTGAGCTACCTTGCTCATTTAGAGCTACTTTTGGTGGTTTTGATATTGATAAGTCAATACTGTCTGGCTGAGGCGAGTTAACGGGTTTCTCATCTCTATTTACCAAGGTACTCTCAAGCTGAGATTTTTCAGCGTTTTGCAGGTCATTATTTGTCAAATTAGCTGACTGATAGGCATATATTGATATCACCACCACACAGGTGCCAACAAACAACAAAGAACCTTGTTTCTTAGTTATTTTCATACTGCTACTCCATCAAAAAAACGGTATATTGAATACAATAAACTAACATGTATTTTAATTTTGATGCAATAACAATTAATAAAATGAAAAACTAGCAGGATTAATTTTTGCCTGCTATAGCAGATAAAACCTGCGAAGAAATATTGCGTTAGCGACGTCATTGAACAACGCGTACGTTAACTTTCTCAATGAAAATCACTATCAAGCTAGGCATTTTTTAATAGCGTTTTGCCAAGCAGATACTAAAATAACAGCATTTTCTGCTGATATTTTATCTTGAAAAATTTCTGATTTTCCGTGTAACACCTTCGGCAGATGTTCAGCTTGCCAAATTTCTTGGCCTATTGCTGCTAAGATTGTGGCACCAAGTACCGTTGATTCAATATTCTCTGGTCTCTCAACAGTAATACCTAACAAGTCAGCCTGAAACTGCATTAAAAAATTATTAGCACTTGCCCCACCATCAACTTTTAACAAACTAATTTTTAACTGGCTCTCCTGCTCCATTAACTGCATTAAGTCATGACTTTGAAAGGCAATCGACTCGAGAGTTGCCCGCACTATATGGCCTTTGGAACACCCTTGAGTTAAACCAGTGATCTCACCGGTAGCCTTCATTTCCCAATGTGGTGCGCCAAGACCGCTAAATGCAGGGACAAAATGAACACCATTATTATCACTGACACTCTTTGCCAAAGCTTCTGTGTCACTAGCTTGGTCAATAAGCTGTAACTGATCTCTTAACCATTGCACCGCTGCCCCAGCAGTAAATACAGCTCCTTCAAGAGCGTAAGCAGGTCTTCCATATTTATCACAGGCAATAGTCGTTAATAAGCCATGTTCAGATAAACAGGGGTTCTCAGCAGTGTACATCAGCATGAAACAACCTGTGCCATAAGTGTTTTTAACCATACCTGCTTTTGTGCACTGTTGAGCAAATAATGCCGACTGCTGATCACCTACCACACCTGTGATTGGAATAGACCTTTTAAGAAAACCGTTTGTTTCAGTGTGGCAGAATAAACCTGCTGAGTTTTTGATTGCAGGCAATACCGACTTAGGAATATCAAAAAATGATAATAGCTCGTCATCCCAACCTTGTTGATGGATGTTATACAGCATAGTTCTTGAGGCATTTGTATGATCTGTATAATGTGCCTGACCACCACTTAGTTGCCACATAAGCCAAGTATCTATTGTGCCAAAAGCAAGTTCCCCCTGCTCAGCTAGTTGTCGTAGCGCTGGTTTTTCATTAAATAGCCATTGCAATTTAGTCGCTGAAAAGTAGGCATCAACGACTAAGCCTGTTTTTTGATGAAGCCAGCTTTCCTTATCTTGTTGCTTGATACTTTCGCATAAATTAGCGGAACGTCGGCACTGCCAAACAATGGCATTATATAAAGGTTCACCCGTTTTTTTGTGCCAAACAAGCGTTGTTTCTCTCTGGTTGGTAATACCAATACAGCTGAGATCACTAGCCGTTAATTTTGCAGATGTTAAAGCCTGAAGAATGCTGTTTTGAGTAACTTGCCAAATCTCTAACGGATCATGTTCAACCCAAGTAGGTTTAGGGTAATACTGCTGAAATTCATTATATGCTGCACCAATTTCTTTACCTTGAGTATTGGTAATTCGAATCGTTGTTCCGGTGGTGCCTTGATCAATAGCTAAAATCATTGCTTATACCTCCTAGGCTTACTATTGAATTACTGCCTAGCTTACAGGTCTTAAATTTAAATATATTTCGTTCAAGCTTATAGTAATTGCTAGGAGAAAGAAATCAGCTCTATACACCATAGCGTTATTAGCGAGTATCAAAAACAGGCTGCACAGTGGCAATAAACAACGTTTAGGTAATCAAGAACACATGAATTTTTAAATCTAATTTTGATGCTGACAGCCTTAATCAACTATTGGCATAACGGGGTAAATCACATGAGATATATTTTAAGTATATGGTTGCCTGCGTGAAAGAGATTGCCAACTTTTCCGAGTATAATTTTTAGGTAAATATGAGGAGTTGACAACTTTATCGAGCTGTTTGATTACCAATATCATAATCAAACAGCTAGTCAACTCGATGAGTTGCTCAAATAAGTAAACTAAAATAATAACACTATGAGCGAGGAACACACTAAACCATTACTTGAGGTTCCAATATAAGCTTCTCTTTTTCTTTTTTGGTCAACCTATTAGCTACCCAGTAACTAAACACCGACAGTACTAATATTGCTAGGTCTGTCCAAGCTAAATTAGTTTGGCCATTCATAGCGAGCACTGCAATCTTATTGAAGAAAAAGATCAGGTCATAACAAACCACAACGATACCAATAAAAGCGCTTATTGTGAGTAAATGCGCTAAGCAAGTTTTCAAATTATTGGTGAAATATGCGGCAATAGCTGATAAGACAAGTCCTGCAATAAAACCGTAAATAAGTATTTGATCACGTTCATGCAGTCCTATCGGCAAAACGCGTTCTAAAAGGAAAGCAACTGCAGTTGCTAAGATAACCCCAGCGGTAGAAACTAAGGTATATTGACCAGTAAAACGTAATACTTTTGTAGAGTTTTCCCGTTGGCGGCTATATTTATCTAACCATAATAAGTTACCAGCTACAATTAAAATACAAACAGCGATACCCAAGATAAAATATAGTAGCCGTAAATCAAAGCCAGCATAGTTACCAAAATGTAAGTTTGCTACGACTTGCAAACCTTTACGCACCATATTGGTATTTACTGGGTCGTTTATTACCGTTTCTTGCAAGCTCGTTAATTCAGTAGCGATATCAAAACGGCCGCCAAGTTGTTTTGCCATACCACCACCAACATGTATTACCGCACTTTCATCACCATAATTATACATACGGACAAAAGTTGGCTGGTAATTCTCTCTGTTCACTATTTGTTGGTAAACATGGTCAATATCTATATTTTTCCAAGGTTTGTCTTGCCATTGTGGTTGTATGCTGACATAGCCTGCATCATCTAAAAGCGCCTGCTGGTCTCCTTTATAAAGCACTAACGCAAAGGCAATTTGATAAATAATCACTAAATTAAAAATGAGTCCGCTAATCGCATACATCAGAGTAAAGGGTAAGCTCATAACACCAATAACATTATGCATGTCGAGTAATTTACTACGCTTGTTTTGCTCAGTTCGGTATTTGAAAAAGTTAGCCACCAATTTTTTTGCATGAATCAGTACCCCTGACACGAGCGCAAAAAAGAATATTAACGTGACAAAACCAATGATATAACTTCCCGCAGAAAAATTAAGGTCGTAATGCAATTTATAAATAAACTCAGCTAAAAAGAATTTGTCACCTTCAACTAGCTTTTCACCTGAAACGGGATCAATCAAAAAACTAGCGTGATCCTCTTCACCTTCATTGTGCAATACATCGACATAGGCGCGATAATATGGCGTTTCTTTCGAAGGTAATAACAATGTTAAATGTTCTTTTGCATCAAAATTTTGCCCAGTGATGGCAATTTCCATTATCTCACTCACGCTCTTATGCTCACCTTGAGCGAAAGAAAAGTGCGGTTGTACCGCCCATTCATTTATCTCTGCACGATACAAAGCAATTGAACCACAAAAAAACACTACAAATAATAAACCTGAAATAATCAGTCCTAACCAGCTATGTGCATCAGTGATACGTTTTAAAAAAGCTTTACTTAACATTTAACTCACCATCATTGCTGCATTAACACCTGCAGATATTGTTAATAATCCCAGACACCTCAGCCACGCCTGCTTAGTACTATCGCTGGCATAACACCACACCATAACAGCCACCCAAATTGGGAATGCGATCAACAAGCCTACTAATAACCGAACATCGATGTTCGCTGGTAATAATTGATTTAAATTAAGCATGATTGACACTGATAATAAGCAGCCTCCAATAATGGCTGCAAATGACTTACCCCACATATTCATAATTTAGGCTCCTAGCCAATGAGTTACAGCTGAAAATGACACTGCAGTAAGCAAGTATTTTCTTAATGAAGGCCGAAAATGACCTTGTGAAAAAACTAAGACAGGCCAGATAACCATGATATTAACCAAGGTCATTAAGCAGGCGATCACAATAAGTTGTTGCTGCGCAAATATATAAATACTGACAAAGGTCGCGAGAGTGAATATTAGCCAAGCAACGTTTTTACTTAACGGTTTAGGAAAAAGCTGTTGCTGTTTCGAACTCAAAAAGACAACAGTACAGGCTAGCCAATTACACAGGACAGCAATAAACATACAGTGATAACACCTCATAGTTAAACTTGCTCCGCAACTTAGTTTCTAAGAGCAGTTGTTAAAAAAATACTGGTAATACCAGGTTACACTTTGTAACATAGTAAATGATAATCACTCTCATTACTATTAACAATATCCTGTGGAATATATTTTATGAAAATTACTCAGCTGGCACGTGCAATTAAAATCGCGGTATTTGCAGCAATCCCTTTATCATCATTCAGTTACGCTCAAACAGATGATTCAGTTATAAAGCAAGAGCTTGAAACTATTACCGTTACAGGACAGAAAATTGATAGGTCATTGCAAGAAACCGCTAACAGTGTTTCAGTAACTACAGCCAAAGCATTAGCACAACTTGATATTTCTAGCCCCTCTGACTTATTTCAACATATACCCAATGTTCATGGAGGAACTAACCAAGGTTTCACCATTCGAGGTATTGATTCGTTTAACGTATCTGGAGGCGGTAATAGCTATTTAACTAGCGTTTATTTCGATGGCGCTCCTTTACCATATAGGATGGTTCGTACTGGTAAAATGTCTTTATGGGATGTCAGTCAAGTTGAAGTATTTCGTGGACCTCAATCAACCATTCAAGGCAGAAATGCCTTGGCTGGTGCAATCATCATCCGCTCTCAAGACCCTACTTATGAATGGAATGGGAAGACCCGATTAACCATAGGTGAAGAAGGCCAACAAGAATTAGGTCTCGCAGGTGGAGGGGCATTAATTGAAGATGAGTTAGCGTTTCGTTTAAGTGCAGAAAAAAAACAATTCGATGGCTATACCTACAACATTACCCGCCAAGAAAATTCAGATGCGGAAGAAAGCGAAAACTATCGCGCTAAATTACTATGGGAGCCCAATAACATTGAGAACCTCACAGCGATTTTTACCTATACTCACGATGAAACTGAAATAGGAGCTAAATGGTCTTTCACAGATAATGCTAAAGGCCCCCGTACGGTTAGTTTTGATGAGCCAATTTTTGAAACAACCGATACAGATATCTATACATTAGAGCTCGGTTATGAAATTAACGACACTTGGTTTATCGATTCAATCACCACATACAATGAAGCTGGATACACCTACAATTGGGATGGTGATGTGACCCCTGCGCCTATTTCAACATTAACAGACGATCGTCTTGATACCACATTTAGTCAAGAACTGCGTTTTACTTTTGACTACGATAATTTAAAAGGTGTAGTTGGCTTTTATTACTCAGATCTAGATGTAGTTGATAACTCGGCCGGTGGCCGTTCAATCACACTGACACAGCTTGGTGTACCTACCTTACTTACAGCACCAGCAGAGTATGGTGGCCTAGGTTTACCGCAAGCTATGGCAAATCAAGTGCTAGCAATATATGCACCCGCAAACCCAGTCCGCTTAGGCACGGAAGTAAACTATAGTAGCGCAGTCAGCTCTGCAGCCCTATTTGCTGATACCACCTACTCACTGAATGGAAATATAGACATTATTGTCGGCTTTCGATATGACCAAGAAAGCCAAGAAAACGAAGATGCCAGTATTTACACCGTTGATAATGCAGATATGTTACCTAAACCCGAGGATTATGCTGAAGTAAATCCTATGCTACCTCAGCTTATTAGTGGATTAAATGCTAACCTCTACGCACAAGCGCAATCAGCCTCTGGTCAACAGCCATTAATAGACGAAGATTTTAGTGCTTTTTTGCCTAAACTAGGTCTTAGCTATCACTTTAATAGTGAAATGACCACCAGCCTTATTTACCAAAAAGGCTATCGTTCTGGAGGGGTTAGTTCAAATACTGCAACAGCAAGGGTCTATTCTTATGATCCGGAATACACAGATAACTACGAGCTATCTTTTCGTTCTGCATGGCTAGATAATAGCTTAGTGATTAATGCTAACTTATTTTATCTTGATTGGCAGAAGCAACAAATTAATGTGCAACTATCTGGCAATCAATATGATGTTGAAACACGCAATGCTGGTACTTCAACAGTAAAAGGTTTTGAAACAGAAGTTTTTTGGTACCCGACAAATAACTGGTCAGTTACTGGCGGCATTGGTTATGCTAAAACTGAATTTACAGACTTTGAATTTACCAACCAAGGAACAGACGTAATATTAACTGGCAGACCGTTTCCAGATGCACCAGAATGGACGGCAAACATAGCAAGCAGCTATAGCTTTGACAATGGCCTTTATATTAATGCCAACGCCAATTATGCCGACAGTTCCGTACCATTTACGAATCCATACGCCATTATTCCTAATTTCGATCCTAGCAACGAGCCTAAGAATGATGCTCGCGTATTAGTAAATGCTCAAGTTGGTTATGAATGGCATCATTATAAACTATGGCTTCAAGCAAACAATTTACTTGATGAAGAGTACATTGAAAACTTTATTTCAGTGCCGGGCGCACGCGTAGCTTCAGGACAAGCTGAAATTGGTGCGCCAAGACATTTCAGTGTAAGTTTTCAAGCGAGTTTTTAGTGAAATAAACGAAAATATTACAAAAAAGCCCTGACATTACTGTCAGGGCTTTCTTTTAGTATAAGTGAGTTGACCACATAAGCCGGGTTTTGTATCTCCCAAAGGAGTGACAATCATTCGTCTAGGCTATAAATCGCTCTATAGCTCAAGCAACCTACCCGGTTTCCACGCGAGCCACGCTTATATTAGCTTTACCGAAATAAAACTAATCATGAAACCCTATTTGGTCTTGCTCCAGGTGGAGTTTACCCTGCAATTACTGTTACCAGCAATCCGGTGCGCTCTTACCGCACCCTTTCAGCCTTACCTGTTCCATTACTTATAAATAAGTCGGTCATCGGCGGTCTTCTCTCTGCTGCACTTGTCGTCGGCTCACGCCGCCCAGGTGTTACCTGGCACCCTGCTCATTGGAGCCCGGACTTTCCTCCCCTTTATCTGTCTACCTTTTGTCGAAACATTAGGCACAACGATAAAGCAGCGATTGTCTGGTCAACTCGGCGCGCATTTTACTCGATTTGAGATAAAAGTCCATGACAATTGTCATGTCAAAGTCATGACAATCCTCTCTAACCGTTTAGCGCAAAGTATTAGACACTAACTTGGCAATTACGCAACAAGCTAAACATTTAAGGAAGATCTCATGAAATTGTTATTACCACTATTATTAGTAAGCTCCTTCGCAGCAAAAGCAAACCAAGTAGATATTGACAATATTGAGCAAGCGGCAATGCAACTTAATAGCATTGAGTTAGTTTCATTGACAAAACAGACATCAGGATACGATCAAGCGTTAGCTTATTATCGCTTAGCAATCAGTCAGAATTTACAATCACAATCTAAAGAAGCTAGTCAAAATTTAGATTTAGCGATTGAGCAATTAGAGAATATTACCAAGCAAGATGAAAACGATGATGAAGCTTGGGCATTGTTAGCTCAAGTATATGGTTTAAAAATCGCATACCAGCCAATGAAAGCCGCCTATTACGGCCCTAAATCAGGTAAAGCCTTAGCAGCTGCTTTAGCGATTAATCATGAAAACCCCCGAGTATACTTAGTGCAAGGCATTAGCTTGTATAATACGCCTGCCATGTTTGGAGGAAGTAAGTCTGCAGCACTTAGCGCCTTTAACCAATCAATTGCGCTTTACCATCAAGACTCTTCTGATACTGCCTGGGGACAAGCTGAAGTGCATGTTTGGCGGGGCCTAACTAATCTAGCTTTGAACCAAACAGATCAAGCATTAACAGACTGGTATTCAGCTTTAGCTATCGAACCGAATTATGGTTGGGCCAAAATGTTAATTAGTCAAAATAAATAAAAACATCAAACATGCGAAAAAGTGTCAAGCCCGATAAATGCTTCATGGTTTGGCACATAATATCAAGGAGAGTCCCATGAAAGAAAAAACACTCGAACAATACAGAACAGAGTTTAAACAAAAGAAATTAATCACTATGCCGATTGCCGGCACAATTGTTTGGGCTATTTTAGGTGTGATGGCATTGTTCATTCCTGCCAAGCAAATGGTTTTACCTTTTTATATAGGAACAGGTTGCATTTTTTATCTGGCTTTATTTCTTTCTAGATTTACAGGTGAAAGACTTATTGCCAAAAGCAGTGAAATGAATCCATTTGATGCTTTATTTCTTTATACCGTGGTAATGTCACTTCTCTGCTTTGCCATTGCTATACCGTTTTCCTTACAAGACTATAGTTCAGTACCACTTACCATAGGGGTTTTATCTGGCTTAATGTGGTTACCTATTAGCTGGATGATTGAACATAAAGTCGGTACTTTTCATGCTTTAACAAGAACCCTAGGAGTAACGTTTGCTTGGTTTGCTTTTCCGGAGCAAAGATTTGTTGTAATTCCATTTGTCATCGTAGCTATTTACCTAATCAGTATTTACTTTCTGCATATTCGTTGGCAGCAAACGACAGAAAATAGTATTGGTAATCATAACTTTAATTAGTTAGCCTGATGAATTAATGGAGTTTTACATGTCAGATAAATTAAATCAAAGCCTTATAGATGGTGGTAGACCTTATTGGGTTTGGGGACCATTAGTTTTTACTAGTTTCTATTTTCTTCCGCTAATTTTTAGTAACCAGCACTTTAGTCTGATTACAGGCGTTATTTCGGTTGTTATTTATATCTCATTTTTATTTCTATACCATAAAGCAGCAAATACAAAGGGAGATAAAGTCAGTCCGACACTTGCATTGATGATAACCTTGTGTGTTCTAGGTACAGCGATAACGCCTGGGACACAAGCATTATTTGGTTTTATCACTTTTTTTTGTGGTTTTAACTTTCCACTAAAAAAAGGCCTGCTTGGCTTAGTTATCGTTTTAATGGCCGTGCTACTTTCTGCAACTACCTTTAACTATATTGATGCCTTTTTTATTGCACCAGCAATAATTGTAAGTACTGCGCTTTTTTTTATGGGCCGAGCAGAGCGAAAAGATAGAATTCACGCGGCACAAGAGAAAGTCAGCCAGAACTCAATAGAGCAATTAGCAACCATTGCAGAGCGTGAGAGGATTGCACGAGATATGCATGATTTAATTGGTCACTCTCTTACCACCATTGCACTTAAAGCGGAATTAGCAGAAAAATACCTTAATGTTGATAAAATAGTCATGGCAAAGCAAGAGGTAAATGAGGTTTCAACATTAAGTAGAGATATTTTATCTCAAGTTAGGCATGCAGTTTCTGGCCTTAAAACTAGAGACATCAATGGTCAAGTTGAGCAATTAAAGTCAAAGCTAATTAAACATAACTTTACTGTTAAGGTTACCAATGAGTTATCAAATCTATCAGCCATGGTTGAGTCTAGTTTGATACTGATGTTAACCGAAGCTGTAACCAATATTTTAAAACACAGTAATGGTGACAAGGTAATTATTCAATTTGAACAATCAGATAATGCCATTAGTTTATCGATATCTGACAACGGTACTGTTGATGAAGTCAGTTTTGGCAATGGTCTTACCGGTATTACTGAACGCTGCCAGCAGCTGAACGGCAGTGTTGAAGTAGAACATAAACAAGGCATGGCGATAAAAATTAACTTACCTGGGAAACTTGATGATTAAAGTAATAATTGTAGAAGATCAGGCACTTGTTCGTGGCGCAATAAGTGCTTTATTAGACTTTGAGGAAAATATTAACGTGGTTGCACAAGCCGAAAACGGTCTATTGGCGCTGCCGTTAATTGAGCAGTTTTCTCCAGATATTGTGCTTACCGATATTGAAATGCCTGAAATGACAGGCATTGAACTAGTGGAAAAATTAGCTGTGGAGCAAGCTAATATCAAAACGATGATAATGACCACTTTTTCTCGTAGTGGTTATATAAAACGATCAATTAGCGCAGGCGTTTCAGCTTTCATTCTCAAAGAGGCACCAACGGAATATTTAGTTGATGCAATCAACAAAGTAATGCAGGGTAAAAAAGTTATTGATCCTGAATTGGCAATCAGTGCTTTAGACGATTGTGACCCGTTAACAGAAAAGGAACGTAAAGCTTTAAGACTCGCCAGTGAAGGCTTAAAAACAGCAGAGATTGCTACTAAGCTGTTTTTATCTGAAGGTACTGTTCGCAACTATTTATCGGAAGCTATCGCTAAACTTAATGCTGCTAACCGAATTGATGCAGCACGTATCGCGAAGCAAAAAGGTTGGCTTTAGTCAGCTTTTAATGCCAGAGCAACTTCATATCTGTCTCTTATACACATCTGACGCTGCCGACG
>CAJXPG010000119.1 GCA_913057925.1 uncultured Colwellia sp.
GAAGTAACAATTTGCGAAATGGCGCCAACAATACCTTCAAGCATGGTATTTATTTCAATCGTAGATTGATGGGTACGCGTCGCGAGCGTGCGCACTTCATCAGCAACCACAGCAAAACCTCTACCAGACTCACCCGCTCTGGCCGCTTCTATCGCGGCATTTAACGCTAATAAGTTTGTTTGATCGGCAATACCTGCAATCGTTCCGACAACCGTTGACACTTGATCGCCAGATTTACGCAATTCTACTAACATTTCAGATGAGGTTTCGATATCACTCGCTAGGGCAGAGATACTCGTTGAAGTTTTGGCAACTTGTTGTGCTCCTTGTTCAACCGCTTGTGCACCCGATTTAGCTTGTTCTGAAGCGTCATTAGATTGCTGAAAACCTTGTTCAATTTGATTCTCTAAGGTCACCATGCTGGATAATAATAAATCAATTTTTTCGTTTAATAAGTTAACTTGCACATCAGTATTTTCAGAAGACGAACTTAACCTCTCAACAAGCTCATTGATATTATTAGCAATATTTCTTACATCAGTGATACCACCATTAAAAGCCTGCAGCAGGCGATTGACACTCGTTGCCGCGATGCCTATTTCATCATTCGAGCGAGTAGCAACAACTTTGGTAAGATCATAGTTTTGCGCAACTTGGTCTAACTCTTCAGCTAACTCTCTAATAGGTAGTGCTATTTTCTTATGGGAAAGGGTATAGGCAACAACAGCAACCGTGACTATGCTTACCAATAATGCTAAAACCAATAACTGAATACCTGATATTTCAGTATGAATTTCCGCAGAGCTATTATTTGCATCCAGACTGACACTTTCAGCTATATTGCTTAATTGCACTGAAATGCTTTTTGCATGCCTATCAACTTCAACCAAAATCTCACGAGCAGCATCCCAATCAACATCTTCTGCTGTCATAACTTGCTCAAGACGTGTCATCACCTTAAGTATTTGGCTAATTTCGTCCGAAATAGCACTGTGTTCTTGATGATTAACTAACAGACCGCCACTGGAAAGTAACTGCTCAAAACGATTACTATTTTCAGTGATTGCATTAGCAAACTCATCAGCTTCTATCATAGTGCCATAAAGGCCATAAGCTGCTATTTGTATAGTGTCTAACGATTGCTTTACTTTTTGTATGCCATTTAATTCAGGAAGTGTTTTACCAATGAATTGACTGGTACGTTGCTCTACTTCACTGGCTGCGCCAAATAAAGTCACTGAAGCGGCAATCGCGACAATCAGTACCAACAAGTAGCCTAATAATACTTTTTTACTAATAGAAGCCACGTAAACTTCTCCCTAGTTGTGATAAAAATGAAATAAAACCAGTTAACTAATCTCAGCCCGAGTTAACTATAGCTGATAGAAGTTATGACCGAGCTAAACAAGAAAAATATTCAGTATCCCTATTATTTTTTCTATGCGCTATTAGCTAACTTATTATAATGAGTAGCCTAACAACACTAAAAATTATCCCAATAAGGCTTGTCACCAAAGCGCTGAGCAATGAAATCAATTAATGCGCGACAGCGTTCAGATAAAAACCGAGTTTGTGGATAAACCGCATAAGCATAGAACTTTGGCAATTTATAGTTGTTCATCAAGGTAACTAGCTGTCCGTCAGCTATGGCTTGGTGACAAATAAAGTTAGGCATATAGCACACACCTTTGCCTTTGATTGCCATCGCTTTTAGAAAGTCACCATTATTAGCTTTCATTATGGTGTTTAATTGGATTGTATGTGTTTTACCATGCTCATCAACAAGACTCACCTTTCCCTCAGCAACACTTCCTTGGCCAATATTCCCGTACTGTAAATAATCAAGATTGGCTAACGCGGATAAGTTTTCAATACTGCCATGCTTCTGTACAAATTCAGGACTGGCACACAAACTATGATGTATCGGTGTTAATCGTTTCGCCTGTAAACTTGAGTCTTTTAATTCTGCTATACGAATGGCTAACTCGTAGCCCTCAGCCAATAAATCTATTTGTCGGTCAACAAAATCAATGTGTAAATTGAGTTTGGGATGCAGGGTTGAAAACTCTTCCAACACTGGGGTTAAGTGCAGCAAACCAAAAGATAATGGCATGGTGATTTTTAGTGTCCCTGACAGTGAGGTTTTCACATCGTGGGTTTGCGCATTGAGCTCGGACACTTCATCAATAATGCTGATGGCTCGGTGATAATATAGCGAACCCGCTTCTGTTAGTGCCGATTTACGGGTGGTGCGAGACAGCAACTGAGTGCCTAACCGCGCCTCTAACTCCTTTAAGCGTTTGCTCACTGCAGACTTAGCCATATTAAGTTGTTCCGCGGCTTTACCTATACCACCGGCATCTACAATGCGCACCAATAGCGCCATATCTTCTAACTGTCCCATCGCCTTAGCACCTTTAAACTTTCAAGCTTTCAAGCTTTCAAGAAAGCATTGTTCACTTTTTGAGAACTATCATTTAACAATACTACTGTTTATTGAAAAATGGTCAACAGATAAACTTTACTTAATCAAGCAGCAAGCTAAATAACAGCCTACTGACTTTCACTAATATAAGTAAATAACACAATTTGGAGTACATCATGAACAATACAATCAACAAACTACAACAATTTAGCGCACCTACTGGCCGTGTGTTATTAGCAACCATGTTTTTTATGGCTGGCTTAACTAAAATCACCGGCTATGCGGGTACTCAAGGTTATATGGAAGCGATGGGCGTACCAGGAATGTTACTGCCTTTGGTCATTATTCTTGAAGTTTTTGGCGGCCTTGCCATTATGCTTGGCTTTAAAACCCGACTGGTCGCTTTTGCATTAGCGGGGTTTAGCATTATCTCTGCCGTTTTATTTCATGCTGATTTTAGCGATCAAATGCAAATGACCCTATTTATGAAAAACATTTCTATCGCCGGCGCGTTCTTAATACTTGTAGCACAAGGTCCAGGCGCATACGCCCTAGATAACAAAGCTAGTAACTCAAGCCAGTAACTCAAGCCAGTAACTCAAGCCTTATTTTATCTCGAAAATTGGAGCCAATGATGAAAAATAGAACTGTTATCAAAACACTTTCAGGCATTAATACCGCCGATGGCGATGGTGTCAAACTCACTCGAATTATCGGTTCGCATGAATTAAATATGCTTGACCCTTTTTTATTACTCGACTGCTTTGAAAGCGATGATGCACAAGACTACATCGGCGGCTTTCCTGAGCATCCACACCGTGGCTTTGAAACGGTGACTTATTTACTCAATGGCAAAATGCGTCATAAAGATAATGCCGGTCATGAAGGCGTAATAGAGTCCGGTGGTGTGCAATGGATGACAGCTGGTCGCGGAATTTTACATTCAGAAATGCCTGAGCAAGAAGATGGCTTATTACAAGGCTTTCAACTGTGGGTGAATTTACCTCGCAGTGAAAAGATGTCTAAGCCACGCTATCAAGAGTATTTACCTGAGTCCATTGCGATTGAAAATTTAGCGTATGGTGGCACGGTAAAAGTGATCTCAGGGAAAACAGATAAGGGCACTGTTGGCCCAGTAATTAATGACTTTGTCTCGCCAACTTATATGGACATTAGCTTGTCAGACAATGAAGCATTTTCTCAGCGTTTATCCCTTGGTCACAATGCCTTTATCTATGTACTTCAAGGTAGCGTTAACATTATCACTGATCAAGATGCTAAGTCGCCATTACCAAGCAAACACTTAGGAATTTTGAGTGATGGCGAGCAAGTTACCATTGAAAGCGCAGAGCAAGACAGTCGATTTTTGTTAATCGCAGGAAAACCTTTAAATGAACCTGTAGCACGTGGCGGCCCGTTTGTGATGAATACCGAGGCAGAAATACGCCAAGCCTTCGCTGATTATCAACGCGGTCTTTTTTAGATTTTGTCAGCAGCATTATAATTTTAAATTTCAGTCAATTTTTGGAGCAAAAACATGGGATTATTAGTAGACGGTAAATGGCAAAATCAATGGTATGACACCAAGTCAACCAATGGTCGTTTTGAACGTAAAGCACCGAGCTTTCGCAACTGGGTAACGGCTGATGGCAGCGCAGGACCTTCAGGTACTGGTGGTTTTAAAGCTGAAGCGAACCGTTATCACTTATACGTATCACTCGCTTGCCCTTGGGCCCATCGCACCATTATTTATCGCAAGCTTAAAGGCCTAGAAGAAATTATTTCTATGTCAGTAGTCAATGCTTATATGGGTGATGAAGGCTGGACTTTTGCGCCGGGTGAAGGCGTTATCGCTGACCCTATTTTAAACGCAACTAACGCCCATGAAATTTATACCGCAGCACAAGCGGATTATACCGGTCGGGTCACTGTGCCTATTTTGTGGGATAAGCAAACTCACACCATAGTCAGTAACGAATCACCTGAAATTATTCGTATGTTTAATTCCGCTTTTGATGAGGTTGGTGCTCTTCCGGGAGACTTTTCTCCTCAAGAATTATTGGCTGAAATCGATGAATTAAATGACTTTATTTATCCAACTATCAACAACGGTGTTTATCGTGCAGGGTTTGCTACCACACAAGAAGCCTATGAAGAAGCGGTAGTCGAAGTATTTGAAGCCCTTGATACGATAGAAACTCGACTAGCGACTCGCCGTTACTTAACTGGGGAAAAAATTACCGAAGCCGACTGGCGCTTATTTACCACGCTAGTTCGCTTTGATGCAGTCTATGTCGGTCACTTTAAGTGTAACTTACGCCGCATTGTTGATTACCCTAATATTTGGGGCTATGTCCGTGATTTATACCAAGTGCCCGGTATTGCTGACACGGTAGCAATGGATTACATCAAGGCGCATTATTATGGCAGCCATGAGACGATTAATCCGACAGGCGTCATTCCAACAGGGCCTGTACTTGATTTTACCTCTGCACATAATAGAGAGAAATTGAGTAATCTCTGAGCTCAAGAAGCGTAGTATATCGATAATTCCACCTTAAGTGGCGAATGATAGCTGGCTAAAGCACCTTCTCCTTGAACTGATGAGCAGCTAAGCTTGGAGTTTGTTTTGCTGCTTAGCGTCGCGGTGGCGACAGCACGAAAAGGGGAACGAGCGCTCCGCTCCCCTTTTCAATCCCCAGAGCGCCCACTCAGCAGAGCATCCAATCACCACCTAGCGTTGCCCTCGATTCCTGCCGATTTATCTTCCCTGAACAGAGGCAGCCCTCGACGTCCTGTCTCGGGTCGAGGTCTACCTCTGCTAGTTGGGGGTTGAATTGCTGAGATGGAATTTGGAGTATTTGGCATTGTCACGTACCCTAGCAGGTCTCATCCCCGTGGTAGCTTAATCGGGGATCCAGTTATTACTGATATAGATTCCGTACAAGACACTTACGGAATGACGAACCCTGAAAATAGACCCACGCGCCTATCAACTAGCACCAAGTCTGCTTAAACAAACGCTGAAATGGATGAAAGTGTTCACGTATGTTCATCATGACGCTGCATGGATTAACCTTATTAGACAATGCAGGAGCATATTATCCTGATGTGCCATCATTGCTATTACGTCGAAGATATTGTGTTGAGTGTAGGATTACGTTTGATGCAGCTGTTCCGAGGGACTCCAAAGGGAGGAAGAAAGAGTGGAGGCAGTCTCTCTCTTTCTTCTGGGTGTCGTCGCCACTGCGACAAATCTATTAAACTTGTTCTCGCTCATTTATTTAGCGATCACTTTTACCACAAAACTGACCTTTCTTACCCCCCCTAAACCAGCATCAAAATGGTCTTCTCTGATACGTTAGCTGACATAAGCCTTTGCTTATTTATCAGCAACTATTTCGACAGTTATTCGAAAAGGATATGCTTTGTATAGATTATTTCATGTCAAAAACAATAAAACTGAAATCAGTAGTGCTGAATATTAAGTTAATGTGTTTCAAGCCTTTTACACATATGACATAAAAAGGATTAAGTATCCTATGGTGATGGTTTTTTGATGAAAAAACATAAATCACCAGATACAAAAAAACACCAATCATTATGATTGGTGTTTTCTAGAATTTACTAAAAAAATTATTAAGATTGTTTCTTAAAACGACTTGATGCTAAACCAATCATTCCTAATGCAAAAATAGCTATTGTCGACGGCTCAGGAACGTCTACAGAATTACCGACAAATGGGTTCTCATTTATCTGAGCATTACCAACCCAAGAGTTTGCTATTACTTGACCCCAAATAACGCCATGAGGTGCTGTGATATCAGCTTTAGGTGCTAATATAGAACCATATAAAGCGGCATTAATGTCTAACTCTTCAGCTTCAAAGAAATTAAATAATATGCTGCCAGACATGTTTGATAGATAGTTATCAGAGCCACCAAAATTTCCCCAACTTGTCGAAATATTTTTACCTGCGATATTAAATAATACGGTATCACCCATATCAACTTCCGATAATAAGTAATCAGAAAATTGAAGACTTGAGGCATCTAAGTTAAATACGTGTAAATCATTACCTTGGCCATTTTTACCTGCACCTTTTAAGTATTGAGTAGACCACATATCACTAGCCATACCGTTTGCGTCTAATAAACTTAAATTATTTGCTAAGTTACCAAGATAAGAGAATTCATTATCAAAGTTGATTGGAGATATACCACCAATAGTAACACTTCCATTTGAAACACTTCCGGTACTTGTTGGAGTGTAACTACCACCCACATAAACGTCACCAGCAACTTGACCACTACTAAACGTTAAATCCCCCCCCACAACTAAAGCAGGAAATTCACTTGTATCAGAGTAAAGTTGTGTTGATCCTTTGATATTTACGCTGTAGCTACTTATATCAACATTTCCACCCGCAGCCACTCGTCCTTCAACATCACTACTTGTGGCTGAAAAATTATTACGAATAAACGCATTATAATCAGTTGCAGCGCCTAAATGTATAATCGCACCTAAGGCAACGTTATAAGTACTTGGAAGTAATACAAGTGTGAAAATAAGAATAAAAGATTTAAATTTCATTTATGGGTAAGTCTCTCAGTTAATCTAACCAACCGCTTTAAGCATAAATCAAGCCAGCATTTTAAGCTCTTGATATTAATGGCTTTAAATTTATTTTTAGTTGTTTTTTTGTTTGTTATATTCGATGTGTAAAATACCCTGACAGCGATGTCATTTGTGGTGGTGAAACTATATAGTCACTTTTGGTTAAAGTTGCCCCCTAATATATTTATAATTTTACAAAAGCTAATGTCGGCTTATGGCTAACTGCGGAAGGTTTAGTGTTGATACCAATAGCTTCCGCTTAGCGCACTTTAAAGTCATCCCAATGAAATGTTGTGAGTGACGACAATTGTGGCTTGGCCATCTAGCAATGTGAAGGTAGGTGAACACCCTTCATAAGCTAAACTAACTTAGTCGCTTATCGACACTTATACCTACAATGTCGAAATAGCAGCCCTTTTCACGTTTTTCAGAAATCCTTCCCCCTTTCGGTAAGACTTGATTCCCACTCCTACCTGAAAAAAACACTTATCCATATAAAATCAATACCTTACAACATTGGCATACTATTAGCTCTATAGGGATTAAGAACAGTTAATCACAATGGACATCATTACCATGGATATTAAAAAAAACACGCCAGTAAAAAGGAAATCTTGGATAAAGCCAACGGCGCTTATTACTGCAGCACTAACTTTCACCACATGGCAATTTATTCAACCAAGTTCAGATAGCACAGTTACACGAAGCGAACTACGAGTTGCGGCAGTAAAGCAAAGCGACTTACCTTTTAATATCGCAGGTTTTGGCAAATTAATTTCTAAGCATCAACGTTTATTAACTGCACCAACGAGAGCAACTGTCGAAGAAATTTTGATTTTACCAGGGGCACAAGTAAGCAAAGACACAGTGATCATGCGCTTGAATAACCCTGACTTATTACTACAAGTGAATAATGCTGAAATGGAGCTTGCTCGTCACCAAGCCAGTTTAAGGGAATTAAAAATAAATCAAAAAAGTGAATACCTTGCTCATCAAGCAACACTCGGTCAAATCAAAGCAAAACTTGCCGCAGCAGAATTAAAAGTTGAAGCTCAATCAGGCCTAGCGGCTAAAGGGATAGTGTCATCATTAGACTTTAAGCGCTCAAAGCTTGCTGCAACACAATTATCTGAGCAACTCAATATAGAAACTCAAAGATTGGTGCATCTTCAAAGTGCTCATCAAGAAAAAGTTGCCGTTCAAAAACAATTTGCTAAGCAATTAGATGCCAATTTAACCCTTAAACAATCATTGCAAGATGGATTAGTGATCCACGCTGATATCGAAGGGGTTTTACAGTCTATGCCGGTCACGTTAGGGCAAAGTGTTAATGCCGGTGAACAATTAGCTTTAGTTGCTAGTAATAAAACCATGATGGCACAACTAAAAATCCCCCAAGGCGAAGCGCAAGAAATTGCCATAGGCCAGCACGCAGAAATAAATACTCGTACCGCTTTGGTTAAAGGATTGGTAAATCGTATTGACCCCGTGATCACTAACGGTAGTGTGTTAATTGATATTGATATTACTGAGCAGCTGCCTATCAATGCCAGGCCTGAGCTCAAGGTTGAAGGCACGATTAACATTGGCATTTTAAACAATGCGCTCTATGTCAAAAAGCCCATTGGTGTAAAAGCAAACTCAACGAAGCAGCTTTTTACTTTACTTGCCAGCGAACAAACCGCAACATTACGCACCATGAAGTTTGGTCGCGTTATTGGCAATAACATCGAATTACTCTCTGGTGCTAGCGAAGGTGAACAATTTATTGTTTCAGATACTTCTAGCTGGCCGCTTAAGCAATCAATGAACATCATTGATTAACTATAATTGATTAACAAGGATTGAAAAATGACCAAACACATTACAAAAGAAGCCCTTATCGAGCTAAAAAACATCAGCAAAGTCTATTCAAAAATCGATATGGAAACTCATGCACTTCGTGACATTAATATGGCAATACACCAAGGCGACTATCTGTCTATTTCAGGGCCTTCAGGTTGTGGAAAATCCACGCTGTTATCGCTGTTAGGTTTATTAGATACTCCAACCACTGGCAGTTATTTAATTAAAGGTCAGGAAGTCGCCAACCTAACTGCAGACGATCGCGCTGAAATTAGAAACTTACATATTGGCTTTATTTTTCAGGCTTTTAACTTGATTGATGAAATTAGCGTTTATGACAATGTTGCGCTGCCGCTTAAATATCGTGAGCCAAAGTTATCAGCCAAAGAAATTGATGAGCAAGTGATGAGCAGCCTTGAGAAAGTTGAAATGCAACACAGGTGTTCACATAAACCTAATCAATTATCAGGTGGTCAACAACAGCGTATTGCCATTGCTCGAGCACTCGTTGGTCAGCCAAGCATATTATTGGTAGATGAGCCGACCGGTAACTTAGATTCTAAAAATGGCGACTTAGTGATGGCGCTGTTAGATAAGCTAAATAAAGAAGGTACAACAATTTGCATGGTTACCCATGATCCAAGATATGCCGACCATGCAAAAATTAAATTGAATTTATTAGATGGCGTGATTTTAGACAACATTACCTTGCAGGAGGCAGTATGAGACTTTTAATCAACGAAATAAAAACCACTGCCGCTAGCCTGTCTCGGGTACCAGGTTTTGTGTTAACCACAGTGTTTACCCTTTCTTTAACCTTAGGGGTGTTATTGGCGGCGTTTAGTCTTAATCATTTATTACTGTTTAAAGGTTTACCTTACCCCAATGCTCAACAGTTAATTTTAATGGAGCAAGAGTTGCAAGAGGGTGAAAGAAGGTATTCTGGTTCACAATATTTTGTTGCCCAAAAATTAATGTATCAACAACAAACATCCTTAGAGGCAATGGCATTGGTATTTCGTAGCGACGCGATATTATCGAGTTTACGTGACAAGCCTATAGCCCAACTCAGTTATGTTACCCCTGAGTATTTTGACGTCTTAAGTACACCTATATTGATGGGTCGCGCTTTTAACGATCAAGAAGAAATTGATAGTCATACTGCCAGTGCCTTAATTAGTGAACAACTATGGCGTACAGAATACAGTAGCGATACAGAGATTGTGGGTCAAAGTATTACCTTAGGTGAGCAGCAATATAAAATTATTGGTGTTGTCGCAGAAAACTTTGCCGAGCCTAGTAATTTTGCCGATGATGCTAATTCACAAATATGGTTGCCATGGGATTTTCATGGTCAAGATGAAGAAACATGGAACTATGTCTACAGTCAAACCGCGGCGATTGGTAAGCTAGCCGCGACCTCCACCATTGCTCAAGTCAGTGCAGAATTTAATACCTTAGTTGACCCTATTTTTCAACAAAATGGTCGAGTAGGCAAAGCGAAGCATCAAGCTGTCATCGCTCAATTTCAAGACTTACAAATTGCCATAGTCGGTGATAATAAATACATAGGATTATTAGTATTACTAGGTGCTGGCATATTATTACTGATTGCTTGTGCCAACATTGTTAACTTATTTTTTTCACGCGCAGCGCAAAGACAAAGGGCTTTAGTTATTCAAGCTACGTTGGGCGCAAAGCGTAAACATTTGTTTTTCAATATTTGGTTAGAAAGCCTGTTACTGTGCAGCGCCTCTATGGTTATCGGTTTAGTCATTGCAGGCTGGAGCATCGAATTATTAACCATGGTTGCCAGTCATGTACTACCACGCTTATCAGAGCTGTCATTAGATTTAACCGCAGTCGCTTTTGCCATCAGCTTAACCCTAGCTTTATCGTTATTATTCACGCTTATCACCTTAAAGTTAATTAACCACAAACAGTTAATTTCACAGCTGCAATCAAGTGGCAAAGGCAGCGGAGCACAAATAAATAGTAAGGTGCGTAACGCCTTAGTGACCAGTCAAATTTGTTTGGCAACCTTGTTATTGTTAGTCACCAGCTTAGTGATGAATAGCGCGCTTACCGTACTTAATCACCCACTAGGTTTTGACGATGAAAACCTATATAACCTTGAGCTAGATATTGGTGAAGGCTACCCAGAAAGAGAAAGTAAAAGACAATTGTCTCGTGATTTACTAGCAAAATTACAAAACCTTGACGGCGTTATGCAAATTGCCAGTGCGAATAATCCGCCTATTCGTCGTGGTAGCAACAATACTGGGCTATTTAATAACGACAACGTTAAGTTAGGTCACTTCTCTTTTGTCTCAATCGATGACAATTACTTTACTACCGTGGGTTTACAGGTGCTTGCTGGCCGTGGCTATAGTGAACAAGACGTTAGAGATGATAGTGAAACCATCATTTTAAGTGAAGCTGCGGCGACACAAGTGCTTGCGGGCATGGGTGATGGCAAAGGCAAGCTTGAAGATATTATCGGTAAAGCCGTCTATTCTGCAATGGGCGATAGCTGGACAGTCATCGGTGTTGTTACCAATGTATACAACCCATATAACCATGAAAGAACACAGGGCGCGATGATGTATTTTTCTGACGAGAAAGCTAATTTCCTTATCAGAATTCAAGCAGGTAAAACACTCAAAAAATCACAAATCATCCAATTACTCGATGAACATTTTGCTGACTTAAAAGTCTGGCAATTTACCACTATTTCAGATATTCATGAACAGTTGGTTTACCAGAAAAAGCTCACGCTATGGTTAAGTTTAGTCTTAGGTATTTTTGCCTTACTCTTGGCTGCTGTCGGTATTTATGGTGTTATTAGCTACAACAGTCAAATGCGACGATATGAGTTGGGCATTCGCATGTCACTTGGCGCCAAAAGTAACCGAATATTAGTGGAGTTTATTGGTGAGTCATTTACGCCAATAGCAGCGGGTTTCGCCTTAAGTGTTTTATTAGCCATAGTTCTTTATAGTTTTGCTCAGCAGCATATTAACCAGTGGTTAAGCTTTGACTGGTTGATGATCACCAGTAGTTTACTCGCTTTGATGGCGATAGCTTTAGCGGCGTGCTATTTTCCTGCTAGAAAGATCATCGCCAGCGATCCAATTCAAGCATTAAGAAATGAATAACATGGCTCTCTAACAAGACAAGAATCGCACTCCCGGGTAAATCGCTCGGGAGTAAAAAAAGAATCTAGTAATAATAAGAAGGCTGATATATACCCGTTACCATTCAAAGTGCCTTGAATTGAAATCGCTCAACCGCTCTGAAACATGCATATTGAATGGTAACGGGTATAAGCCTCAATTAAGCTTAAGTAAGCAAGGATAAAATGAAAAAAACAATCATTGTAGTAGATGACCAAAGTGACTTAAGACTGTCGGCTAAGTTTATTCTCGAAAACTATGGCTTTAACGTTATTGAAGCTGACTCTCCTCAACAAGCCCTAGAGATGGTTGCCGAGCAATCTGTCGATCTTATGCTGCTTGATATGAACTTCCAGTACGATACCACCTCAGGCCAAGAAGGCTTGCAGATGTTGAAAACCCTACAGACGAAAAACTACCAATTTCCTGTCATTGTCATGACCGCTTGGTCTACAGTGGAAATTGCCGTTGAAGCAATTAAGCTTGGCGCTAAAGACTTTATTGAAAAGCCATGGAAAAATCAGCGTTTAGTTCGAATTATTGAGCAACAGTTTCAATTAGGCTCAGTGCAAAAAGAGAATCAGCGCCTAAAAGCACAACGTCCTAGTAATGAAATAACTATGCTAGGCAATTCAGCAGCGATGCAGTTATTACTTAAGCAAGCCGAAAAGTTAGCGATAACCGATACACCAATCCTAATTACCGGTGAAAACGGCACGGGTAAAAGCATGCTAGCCAGCTATATTCATCAACATTCAGCTCGCCATAATGAGAGTTATGTCACCGTTAATATGGGGGCAATTCCTGAAACTTTATTTGAAAGTGAGCTATTTGGTCATACCAAAGGTGCTTTTACTGATGCTAAAAAAGATCGCATGGGCCGCTTTGAAGCCGCTGAAGGCGGAAGTTTATTTCTCGACGAAATCGGCACTATTCCAATGAACTTACAGCCTAAGTTATTACGTGTGCTGGAATCTGGAGAATTTGAACCAGTCGGCTCCAGTAAGACCTTACAAGCAAAAGTCAGATTAATTGCCGCCAGTAATATCGATTTTCAACAAGCCATCGCTGATGGTGATTTTCGCCAAGATTTATATTATCGCATTAATACCATAGTGTTAGAGATCCCCCCTTTGAGGCAGCGAACGGAAGATATATTGCCATTAGCGGAACATTTTCTCAGTGAAAAAAGTACTAAGTATCATAAAACTGGCTTGGTGTTATCTGAGCAGGCTAAAAAAGCCTTATCTAGTTATGACTGGCCCGGTAATATTCGTGAACTTAGCCATGTGATAGAGCGTGCTGTATTGTTAAGTGATAACAATGAAATAGAAATCACCGGTTTAACAGATAAAGTACTCGGGAATAATGGTGAAATGCCGTTTATGACCATAGATGAAGCAGAGCAAACCTTAATCAAACAAGCCTTACAAAAAACTCAAGGTCGAGTGGTAGAGGCAGGTGAGTTATTAGGGCTAGGTAAAAATGCTATTTATAGACGGCTAGAGAAGTACCAGATTGACTCAAAGGGTTAGTGTTATAGCTTTTACTAGAATGATTGGAGATACCGGCAATTGAATGAGAATGTAAGTTTAGAAAGGCGTTTTAGTTGGTTAATCATCGCCAGCTTACTGCCAACACTGTTACTCTTTATTGCTGTAGGTATCAGCTTTGCTTTTAACTTATTGGGCTGGTTTACTGTTGGCCTTACACTGGCCATTGTCTATTCAAGCATTATCATTGCCCTATATCGCTTGGTTATCACACCTTTCTATAGCCTAACCAGTTTAACTGAAGCTGTCTCTTATACACATCTCCGAGCCCACGAGACCGTACTAGATCTC
>CAJXPG010000120.1 GCA_913057925.1 uncultured Colwellia sp.
TTGTTACCATGGCCAATACCAATTACAGCACCTGTTTTTGGTGAATAAATTAAAAACCCGTTAACATCATATTTATCATCAGCGAGTACGAGTTCTTTTTTTAGGGTCTCATCAAGTAAGTTGACTTTGAAAACAGCAGATCGCCCTTGATGAAGAGCACTTATATATAAGATATTAGGGTCTAAATCAAACCCTAAAATATGGACAACATCTTTCTCAAATACTTCATAAGACCACAAGTCTCTTTGCAATTTTCCATTTATATCATACAAGCGGTAAAAAATTTTTGTTTCATCTCGGCGATAAGCTATACGTACTTTTCCCTGTTGATCTGCATACCAATCAATAGTATAACTCTTAAACTTCTTCACTCTTTTTCTTTTATTCGTTCGCACATTAATTTTATATACAGAAGGATAGTTTGCTTTGTCATAAGCAATAGCCATTAAAATTTCATTGGGTTCCTCAGGTATAAAACTTATGACATTATCTTGAAATTGAGCCGAGTATTCATTTGACTTTGGTTTCACTAATAAAGTTAAGCCTTCCTCTGTTGATAAGTCATACTTATGTAAACGAGTAGAGGTGTATTTCAATGAACGTTGCTTGGAAGTGTGTGCTGAACTGATAAGTAAAACGTCATTATTAGCCCAAGCGAACCAATTTAATATCACTTCAACATTATCAGCTTTTAATATGAGTTTTTTTCAGCTGTTTTAAAGTTGAAAGTCATTAGGAATAAAGTACCGTTATTGTTTTTAATCATAGCGATAGTATTACCGTCAGGGGAAAGTTTTACTTGGCTGGTATCAGGAAGACTACTATAAGCTTCTAGAGGTAAATATTTCTTTGTTGGAACTTGAGAGTAACTATAAGTCGATAGAAGTAACAATATTAGGGTAAAAATCAATGTGGTATATGTGATATTAACTCGAGTAAAATTGGAGTCTGAGGGGGTATTCACTTTAACAAGTCCTTGTTTTGTTTTTTAAAAGGAAGGTGACTTTAACAGGCTCGCGACTATAAATCACTTTGTAAAATATAAAAATATCTTCCCATAAAACTTTCTTTCTAAGCTTTTGATTTTAAGGTGTAAAATCTTGTTTTATGTTATCACTCCTTGTGCTTACTCAATATTATTTACACTGCATTAACAATACAGTAGTCTAATGTCGTGAAAATAAAGAACTTAACGCAGGGAATAATAATGTTAACAATAAAAAATTTATCTAAAACATACGATAACGGTGTAAAAGCACTGGATAATGTCAATCTAGCAATACCTAAAGGCATGTTTGGTTTACTTGGTCCAAATGGCGCGGGTAAATCATCATTAATGCGCACCATTGCCACATTACAAGATGCAGACAGTGGCAGTATTGATTTTGATGGTATCGATGTACTCAATAACCCACAGGCATTGAGACAACGCTTAGGTTACTTACCGCAAGATTTCGGCGTTTATCCACGTATTAGCGCTTACGAATTACTGGATCATTTAGCGGTTTTAAAAGGCTTAAAGAACTCTGCAGAACGTAAAGAAGCCGTTGAAGGTTTGTTAGCACAAACCAACCTTTACCAACACCGCAAGAATGCCGTAAGTGGGTTTTCCGGCGGTATGCGTCAACGTTTCGGCATTGCTCAGGCGTTGCTTGGTGATCCAGACTTATTAATTGTTGATGAACCAACGGCAGGGTTAGATCCAGAAGAGCGTAATCGCTTTCACAACCTATTGGTAAGTTTAGGTGAGGAAAAAGCCATTATCTTATCAACTCATATTGTTGAAGATGTCACTGAACTTTGTCCTAACATGGCGGTATTAGCATCAGGGCAAATTATTCTTGAAGGTAACCCGGTTGAAGTGACGAGTCAGCTTAATGGCCAAATATGGCGTAAAGCTATTGCTCAAGCTGAAGTAGCCAGTGTTGAAGAGCAATACAATGTTATCTCTAAACGCTTATTTGCCGGGCAAACCATAGTACATGTTATGGCTGATAATGCGCCATTAGGCTTTGAAGCAGCACCGGCAAACTTGGAAGATGTTTACTTCTCGACATTAAATCAACATCGCTCACGAACTGCTGAAACGTCAGTTGAAACATCAACTGAATCATCTGCTGAGTCATCAGTAAAGAGTAACGTGGCTTAATAGCGCAAACTAAGAATAAGGAATTACTTATGTTGATGAAAATGTTCGCCTTTGAGTGGCGCTATTTTACTAAACAACCCTCTTTTTATGTCACCAGTTTGATTTTCTTTTTATTAACGTTTTTTGCAACGGTTAGTGAGAATGTTCAAATCGGCGGTGGCGGAAACGTTTTATATAACGGCCCTTTCTCTATTGCTCAAACGCTATTGATTATGGGGTTGTTCGCCATGTTTTTAGTGGTCAACTTTGTTGCAAGTACCGCGACAAGAAACGATAGCAGCAAAATGTCGGAGTTACTTTATAGTAAACCGATAAATCCGCTAAGTTATCAGTTAGGACGATTTTTAGGCTCGTTTGCAATTGTTGCTACCGTTTTTGCTTTTGTACCTTTAGGTATATTGATTGGTAGTTTACTCGGTGGTTTAGTGGGTTGGATTGATCCTGAGCGATTAGGGGCAACGAACTTAAGCCATTATTTTACGGCTTACTTTTATTTGTCATTGCCAAGTCTATTTGTGCTGTCGTGCTTTTTCTATGCGGTAGCGATTAAGTTCCGCTCGATGATGGCGGTTTACCTTTCTGCGGTAGGTTTATTTATTCTTTACACGATTTCAGGTCAGTTATTAAATGAGCCTGAATATCGCACCATGTCAGCTTTACTTGACCCATTTGCATTAAATACCTTTGGCGAAGTAACACGTTATTGGACTATGTTTGATAAAAATAATAGCCCGATTGAGCTCAGTGGTATGTTACTTGAGAACCGCTTACTTTGGCTTGGTATTTCAGTTGTGATCATGGCACTTTTTGGTGGTTTTAGGTCTAAAGTGCGTTTAAGCCAAGTTAAGGTTAAGAAGCAAAGTAAAAAAGCCCTTAAAAAGGCTGACGCACAGTTGGCATTGCAAACAGAAAAGATCCCTCAGCTTTTAGATAATAATATTTCAACAAAAAGTGCCGGTGTGCAAAGTGGTGCTCATATGCGTATGCGTATTTTGTTTGAAATAAAACAAGTGATATTTAGTGCGCCATTCTTAGTGCTTGCTGTATTAACTATTTTTATGCTGGTTGCACCACTTGTCGATCCTCAAGGTATGTTTGGTACACCTAATTGGCCGTTAACGCAAAATATGGTTGAACTTATTGCTGGCTCAACAGGCTTATTAATGATGATTGTGCTTGCTTATTACAGTGCTGAAATTGTTTGGCGTGAGCGTAACTCGGGGATGGGCGATATTGTCGATTCTATGCCCGTTAATAATATCACTTTTTGGTTATCTAAGATTATTGCCATAAGTTTGGTCTTAGTACTGCTTTATGTTTGCGGCGTCGCGGTTACGGTTACTAACCAGTGGTTACTTGGCTATAACAACCTTGACCTTTCACAATACGTTGTTCGTTTAGGTTACTTAGGGTTAATACCATTAATTTTTACCGCAGTATTAGCTTTTTTCTTACAGGTTATTAGCCCAAATAAATACATTGGTATGATGTTATTCGTTCTCTTTATCATTAGTTCGATTACCTTAAGTAATTTTGGCTTTAGCCATAATATGTTTCAGTTTTCTAGCGCTCCACAAGTGCCTTATTCTGACATAAATGGCTATGGCAGTTTCTTAGAAAGTAACCATTGGTATATGCTTTATTGGGGTGGGGTAACACTTGTGCTAGCGAGTTTAACTTATGCACTTTGGCATAGGGGACCAGCACAAAAACTTAAAACTCGTATTAAGAAAGTGAGTTATTACCTTGCCGCGCCAGGAAAAGTGACTATAGCGTTAGGCTTAGTATTATTTGTCGGGGCCGGTAGTGTTATTCATTACAATACCCGCGTGGTCAATGAATTTATGATCAGTGATGATCGTGAAGATTTACAGGCTGCCTATGAGAAAAAGTATGTTGAATATCTCAATGCCACCATTCCAACCGTCACTAAAACACACGCGAAAGTCGATATCTTCCCAGAAGAGAGACGCATTGAAGCAGTAGCTGAGTTAACGCTAACGAATACTTCAAACCAAGCGATTGATAAGTTTTTAGTGGCTAAACCCCAACATACACAGCAATGGAATGTTGAGATTGATGGCGGAAAGTTAGGTGAAGTTGATGCTAAATTTGATACCGCATGGTTCACTTTTGACCAGCCCCTTCAGCCTGGAGAAACCCGTCAAGGTAAGCTCACCGCTATCCGTGATAATAATGGTTTTACCGATGGCAATAATGATTTTAACTTAGTTAAGAATGGTACTTTCATTAATAACTTTGAGTTATTTCCAGTTTTTGGCTATCAAGCAAGTTATCAACTTACTGATCGCCATGACCGTAGAAAGCATGAATTAGCGCCTTTACAAAGAGCAAATAAGCTTGAAGATGAGCGTTTTTACAATGAAAGCTTCTTTGGTAATGGTGTCGGTTTTATTGATTTTGAAGCAACGATTTCTACCTCAAAAGAGCAATTTGCGATAGCGCCAGGCTATTTGCAATCAGAAAAGGTTGAAGGAAATCGCAAGATATACCATTACAAAATGGATGCACCTATCGTTAACTTTTACTCAGTGATGTCTGCCAAACTTGCTAATAAAAAGCAGCAATATAAAGGTATAGACATTGAAGTTTATTACCATGAAACGCATGAGATGAATGTGGATCGTATGATTGAGTCGGTTAAAGACTCAATAGACTACTTTACTGAGCACTTTGGACCTTATCAGCATAAACAAATGCGTATTATTGAGTTTCCTGGCTATCGCAGCTTTGCCCAAAGCTTTGCTAATACCGTGCCTTACTCTGAAAAGATAGGATTTATTAGTGACTTACGTGATCCTGAAAATATTGATCCTGCTTATTATGTCACCGCACATGAGGTTGCTCATCAATGGTGGGGTCATCAAGTAGGTGCTGCAAATGTGCAAGGTAATGCCATTATTTCTGAAAGTCTTTCGCAATACAGCGCATTGATGGTAATGGAGAAAAAGTATGGAAAAGATAAAATCCGTAAGTTTTTAAAATACGAGTTAGATCGCTACTTACGCGGACGCAGTGTTGAAGCTATTGAAGAAATGCCGTTGTTCCGTAGTGAAAATCAGCAATATATTCATTATCGAAAAGGCTCCGTTGTCATGATGGCACTTAAAGATCGTTTTGGTGAGGCAAGAGTCAATGCATCATTGAAAGGTTTCTTAGAAGACTTTAAGTATCAAAGTACACCTTATCCAACTACGATAGACTTAATGGCTTATATTACCGAAGGGGCAACACAGGAAGAGAAATCTTTTGTCAGCAATATGTTTGAGCATATTAGTTTATATGACTTAAAAACTACCGACGTAAAAGTTGTTGCTGTTGTCGGTAAAGAAGACTTTTATGATGTAACACTGACTATAGATGCTGCATTAAAAAGGGCCGATGGACAAGGTAAAGAAACAGAAGTTGAGTTTGTTGATTTGATAGATATTGGTTTGTTTAATGCAGATCCAGAAGATCTTTCGGCAAAAGACTTTGTCTTATATTTAGCGAAGCATGAAATTAAAACCGGTAGTAATGAGGTGACTATTCGCGTGCAAGGTAAACCAACCTTTGCCGGAGTAGATCCTTTTGTTAAGTATATTGATCGAGATAGCGCCGATAATATTTATCGTTTATAGCAAGTGATGCTCAGTTCACCATGAACTGAGCGAATCTTAGTATCAAATGCGTAAAGCCTTGTGTAAAGCTTGTAAATACAGCGATACACAGGGCTTTTTTGTTTTTTTAGGCTTTGCCTCTGTTCTTCTTAGGTGTTATTGAGTAGATTAGTGCGTCACCTATTGGGTGGACAGATAATAATAATAAACGTTGAAGTAAAAGGTTAGCTTTGTTCAGCAGGCATAAGAATAATTTTGGGGAAATAAATGGGTGTTTCAAGAGGCGGCTTTAGTTCGCGAATAGGTTTTATTATGGCGGCGGCAGGGTCTGCAGTCGGCTTAGGTAATATTTGGGGCTTTCCTACCCAAACTGCCAGTAATGGTGGTGCTGCTTTTGTTCTAGTGTATTTAGTACTCGCTTTTTGTTTAGCATACCCAGCGTTTATGGCAGAGCTGTTAATCGGTCGGTATGGCCAAGCTAACGCTGTAACCAGTATGGAAAAAATTGCCCGCAACACCTGGCAAAAGCGCTTTGGCTTTATTATTGGTTTTGGTGGCATTATTTGTGCTGCGTTAATTCTAAGTTTTTATGGCATTATTGCCGGTTGGATGATGTCTTATGCTATCGAGCCTTTAGCTCGGCTTGGCGGTTTAACTGGTGCAGCAGACTGGCTGATAAACCATTCACTTACCCGTAATATTCTATTTACTGCGCTCTTTATGTCTTTAACCATTTTTATCATTCGCCGTGGGGTAGAAGAAGGTATTGAAAAGTGGTCGAAACGTTTAATGCCAATGCTAATTGGCTTACTGATATTATTGATTATTTATGTATTTACCCTAGATGGCGCAAGAGAGGGCTTTAAAGCTTATTTGAATCCTGATATCTCAAGAGTACTTGAACCTGACTTATTGATCAGTGCCTTAGGTCAAGCGTTCTTCTCGTTATCTCTAGGAACGAGTGTGATGATAATCTACGGCTCATATATAGCTAAAAAAGAGAACTTAGTCACCCTAGGAGCACAAGTTACGTTAATTGATGTATCCATAGCCTTTCTAGCCGGTTTACTTATTATTCCAGCAATGTATGTAGCACAGGCGCAAGGTGTCACTATTTTCGCTGAAGATGGTAGTTTAGTTTCGGGACCTAATTTAGTTTTTGATGTCTTACCGACACTATTTAATGGTATGGGAGCTGTTGGATTATTTGTCGCGTTCGGATTTTTTGTATTGATGTCTGTTGCTGCGTTAACATCAAGTATTTCAATGCTTGAAGGTCCGGTTTCTTTTGCGGTAGAGCGCCATGATGTGCCTCGTGAGAAAGCCACCACCATTATTGGTTTACTCATTTTAGTATTTAGTATTGTGATAGTGATTAATTTATCTTGGATGTTAGATTTTATTGCGACGTTATCAACGCAATACGGTCAGCCAATCATTGCCATGCTGTGTTGTGTTTTTGCCACGTGGATTTGGCACAGAAGTGATATCTTAAGTGAGATTAAGCAAGGTAATGAAGCAGTGGAGCATAGTATTTTTTGGAAGATTTGGCCGTGGTACACTAAGTTTGTTTGTCCAACGGCTATCGCCTTAGTATTTTGGCACTCTCTTTAATTCTTGTTGGTTGAAATTTATACGGCTTTTCTATGTAGGATTAGCCGTATGTTCGTGTAGCAGACTACACGTCACATACTCTGCCTTGCCTAAATATCAAACATGTAGCTGTAAAGCTAAGTATTACTTAATTAAAATATTAAAAATATTCATATCTTAAAGCAATCGAATTTTAAAGCCTTGGCCAGTTTAACTGCCAAGGCTTTTTTATTGCCGTTAGTTGTTCGGTAGTTTGCTTTGAAAGGTAGCTCTCGCCGCTACTTGGCGGTGAGATAAATTCAAACGCCTCGTCTAAATAACTGAACTTTAGCGCGTAGGCGTGCAAGTAACCTCGATCGGCTTTTGCACTTTTATCGTTAGATTGTGGGTAATAAAGCGGGTCACCAACAATGGGTGCGCCAATGCTACTTAACGCCACTCGTAACTGATGGGTTTTTCCTGAGTGGGGTTTTAGCAAGTATAAGCGCTGTTTATTGGCAATTGAATATGAAAAAAATTGAGTGATGGCAGGGTTGTCCATACTACGTAATAACTTGAACATACCACGACGACTCTTTGTCATATCTCCTTTGATTAAGCCCTGTTTTTTACTTGGCTTTTTATCACTGATGGCGAGGTAGTACTTGTCAATATTGTGGTTTTCAAAGAGTTTGCCAAAGTATTGTGCTGCAGCAAGCGTTTTAGCAAAGATAACTAAGCCAGAAGTCATTTTATCTAAGCGATGAACAGGGTATAGCTCAACCTCAGTAATGTTGTTATCCTGCTGTTTTTCTGATTGATTTTCTAGCTGGCGCTTTACTTGTGAGAACAACCCTGAGCCAATGTCACCCTCATCGTGAAAGTTTACCCCTGGCGCCTTATCAACAACAATAAAATCATGATGTTCTGTAATAGTTTTAAACATTTAAATTAGCCGCTTACTCTTTATGTTTGCTATGATAATTCAATCTTAAATATTTTACTCTTTTTACAGGATGTTATTTTGCGAAATTCAGCTAAAAAACACTTTTCTGCACAACTAATAAACACATGTAAATCCACCTTTAGAGTCACGGCAATTGCAGCAAGTACTGCACTATTATTTGCCTGTAGTAGCCAAGATACTACGCCTTTGCCTAAAGGGGTTAGTTTGGTTGAAACGGTTGTTGCTAAAGAAGATACCATTAACATACCGTTTAAAAAGTTTACCTTAGCCAATGGCTTAACGGTGATTTTGCATCAAGACAATTCAGATCCTCTTGTGCATGTTGATGTTACCTATCATGTTGGCTCAGCTCGTGAGCAGTTAGGTAAGTCGGGCTTTGCACATTTCTTTGAACATATGATGTTTCAAGGCTCGCAAAATGTTGCTGATGAGCAGCACTTTAAAGTGGTTACGCAAAGTGGTGGTAACTTAAATGGGACTACCAACTCAGACCGTACAAACTACTTTGAAACGGTACCTAAAAACCAATTAGAAAAAATGCTGTGGTTAGAATCAGACCGAATGGGCTTTTTACTCGAAGCAATTACCGCTGAGAAGTTTGAAGTTCAACGGGCAACGGTTAAGAACGAACGCGGACAAAATGTCGATAATCGCCCTTATGGACGTTTGAACGAAACGGTCAATCAAATGATTTTTCCGCGTGAACATCCCTATTCATGGCCAACTATTGGTTATATGTCTGACTTAGATCGTGGCAACGTTACAGATTTAAAAGAGTTCTTCTCGCGCTGGTATGGTCCTAATAATGCAGTATTAACCATTGGTGGTGATATTGACGAAGCGCAAACCCTTGCATGGGTAAATAAGTATTTCGGAGATTTAAAAATCGGTCCAGAGGTTGAGAATATAGCAAAAACATCAGTAAGCTTGGATGAGAATCGCTATTACTCGTTTACCGATAACGTGTCGCTACCTTTGCTTTATATCAGTTACCCGACCGTTTATGGCATGCACGAAGATGAACCCGCACTCGATGTACTTGCTAATATCCTTGGTGGTGGACCAACGTCACTGTTATACAAAAACTTGGTTAAATCAGGTGTTGCTGTTCAAGCAGGAGCGAGCCATCCATGTCGTGAACTTGCCTGTGGTATGAATTTCTATGCTTTACCAAACCCACAACAAGGGTTGTCATTGACTAAAATAGAGCAAGTTATCAATGATACTTTAGAAGAGTTTTTAGAGCGCGGCGTTAATGCTGATGATTTAATGAAAACTAAAGTAGGTATTGAAACCGGCACTATTTACGGCTTACAAAGTGTCTCTGGTAAAGTATCGAGTCTGGCGCATTATCAAACCATGCTAAGTAATGCTAATTATACCGAGCAGCAAGTTGCTCGCTATAACAAGGTAACCAAAGCGGATGTTATGCGTGTATTTAAGCAATACATTCAAGGAAAAGGTGCGGCAGTACTATCCATCGTGCCTAATGGTCAAGAGGCATTAATCGCAAAAGCGAATAACTTCACTTTACCTGATGTTAGCAATCCACCTGAGTTGGCTCAGTTAAATACGCCTATCATGAAAAATAACAGCAACTTTGATCGCAGTGTAATGCCAGGTGCAGGTGCTAACCCACAAGTTACTGTGCCTACTTTATGGCGTGAATCATTTGATAATGGTATCGAAATCATTGCCACTAAAAACAGTGAAACGCCAACGGTAAGTATTTTATTAAGTCTTGATGGTGGTGTGCTATTAGATTCTGTCGAAAAAGCCGGTTTAGCAAGTTTGACGGCTAGTTTGATGAATGAAGGAACAACGGTACACAGTAAAGAAGAGTTATCAAACGAACTTGCTTTATTGGGTAGTGATATATCAATTGGTGCGGGTGGACGAAACACTTACATTAAAGTGAGCAGTTTAGTGAAAAACCTTGATGCAACCTTAGCACTAATGAATGAAATGATGTTCAAACCGGCATTTGCACAAGATGATTTTAATCGTGTTAAAAACCAATTGATTCAAGGTTTACAACAAGGCAATAAAGATGCCCGTACCTTAGCAAGCAAAGCGTTAAAGCAAGTGACGTATGGTGAAGGCAATCGCTTTGGTTTACCTGATAGTGGCACCATTGCCACGGTTTCTGCAATCACCCTTGATGATGTTAACGCCTTTTATCAAACATATTTTTCTCCAGCAAAAGCAAGTTTAGTTGTTGTTGGTGATATTGATAAAGCTGATTTTCTTAGCAAACTTTGGCCATTAAAATCATGGAAAGGCAATGATTATAAGATAAACGGCGACTTTACATTCCCGGAAGTGACGCCGAAGAAACTGTATTTTGTTGATTTACCTAATGCTAGTCAGTCGGTTATCAAGTTATCCCGTCGTGGTATGACCTATGATGCAACGGGTGAGTATTTCAAAGCAACATTAATGAACTATCCGTTAGGTAGTGCTTTTAATAGCCGTATTAATTTAAACCTTCGTGAAGACAAAGGTTATACCTATGGCGCTTCAAGTTACTTCTCTGGTGGAAAAACCTTAGGCCGCTTTAGTGCTGGCGCTAGTGTTAAGAAAGAACATACTTATGATTCAATGGTTGAAATTGAGCAAGAGCTGAAGAACTACCAACAGCATGGTTTAACAGCTGATGAAGTCACTTTTATGCGTCAAGCTATCTCACAAAATGAAGCGCTTAGTTTTGAAACGCCAAGTCAAAAGAGTGGTTTCTTAAGACAGTTATTGCAATTTAATTTACCAACAAACTATGGTGAGAAACAAAGTGAGATCATTAACACTATTACTTTGGCTCAGTTAAATGCTATTGCAGCAAAAGAATTAGCAAAACCTATGCAATGGATTGTGGTTGGCGACGGTCAAGTAGTTAAACCGCAACTAGAAAACATGAATGTTGAAGTGGTTGATCTTGAATTATCGAAGTAAACTTTTTGATATAAACTATTTAAAATAAACATAGTTTAGTATTGAAAAATACCAACAGACCCCTCATTTATATCGTTATTGATATGGGGTCTGTTTCATTTTAGGGCTGTTATTCTCCACTAAGTAGGAATTATTTTGACACTCTCACTAACTGACTATATTGGCGCATTTAGCCAAAATGAAAATTTGGCTGCTATCTCAGGCATTGGGCGCGGTATAGAGCGAGAAGCTTTAAGGGTTTTACCTGAAGGTAAATTATCCGAACATGGCCACTATTACAATTTAGGCTCCGCACTCACCCATGGGCAAATTACCACGGATTACTCGGAAACTTTATTAGAGTTTATTACCCCAGTAACCCACTCACCTGAGCAAGCTATTGCACAATTGCAAGATATTCAAAAGTATACTTTTGAAAATATTGAAGGAGAGTTATTGTGGCCAATGAGTATGCCATGCTTTGTTAATGATGCCGAAAAAATTCCTTTAGCACAGTACGGTAGCTCAAATATTGGCAAAATGAAGACAGTGTATCGTCAGGGGCTAAAAAACCGTTATGGCTCTATGATGCAAGTCATTTCAGGTATTCACTTTAATTTCTCTTTCTCAGATGATTTCTGGGGAGTTCAGCAAAGTTTACTTGATCCACAAAAATCACTGCCAATTGCCGATTTCATTTCTGAGCGTTATTTTTCTGTGCTTAGAAACTACAAACGCTTTTGTTGGTTAATTCCATATTTATATGGCAGTTCACCAGCATTATGTGGTTCATTCTTACAAGGAAAAGAACAAAAGCTTCCTTTTAAAAAGACTCCTGATGGTGCTTTATATCTGGAGTATGCCACTTCATTACGTATGAGTGACTTGGGTTACACTAGCTCAGAGCAATCGTCTCTAAAGATTTGTTATAACAACTTAGAAGATTATGTTGAAGGCGTGCAACAAGCAATAAAGTTGAAATCAACAGATTTTGCTGATATTGGCGTAAAAGTTGATGGCAAGTACCAGCAGCTTAACGATAATGTGCTGCAAATAGAGAATGAACTTTATGCGCCTATTCGCCCTAAACGAGTAGCTAAATCAGGGGAGAAGCCTTCTGTTGCTCTAGGAGAGCGCGGCGTAGAGTATATTGAGGTGAGGGCGTTAGATGTAAACCCTTTCTCTGATACTGGCATAAGCCTTGAACAGATTCACTTCTTAGATATCTTCCTGACTTTTTGTGCATTTGTAGATAACCAAGAATTTGATTGTGCCGCACAAAGAGCTCACGATAAAAATATGGATGAAGTGGTTATTCGCGGACGTGATCCCGAGTTATTGTTATCTGATACCAACGCTCATGGTGAAGTTGAATTGAAGTCAGTGTCTAAATGGGGCAATGAATTGTTTGATCAAATGAGCCAAGTAGCTAACTTGTTAGACCAAGCTTATCAAACGACACAATACAGTGAAGCGATTGTTCGTGAGCAAGCAAAGGTTAATGATTCAAGTCTAACGCCGTCAGCGCAGTTATTAGATATTATTAAAGAGCAATGCTTGTCAGGTTATGCTTTAGAAAAAGCTAATCAATATCAACAGCAAGCCATGGCGCGTGATTATCAGTTTTATGATCAAAACTACTTTAATCAAACCGTACCAGAATCACACCAAGCACAAGCTGATATTGAAGCTGCAGATAAAGTTAATTTTGATGACTTTTTAACGCAGTATTTTGCTTAACTCAATGAGTGAATACTCAGACCCTCTTTTATCGAAGAGATAAAAAAAGCGCGTCAAGTTGACGCGCCGCTTATCTGTTAAGCAAACCCAAGTAAAGGTACTTAGGTTAAGTGAAAGCAATCCAGGGAAGAATGTTTCAACTGTTTTGACTATGCAACAATGACTAAGTTCATTTTTATTGAAAAAAAGTTCAAATTTTAAACAGTACCCTGCTAAGTTTGTGATTTGTTAGTTGTATAAAGTCTTAATTAAAGTCAAAGCCCTTCTAAAACTCTCCACAGAATACGCTCAATTTTCAGCTGGAAGCTCATGTGCAGCAGATAAAAATGAAACCATCACTTTAAGAACGGAATAGCATACTGGTTATTCCTTAGTTCTCTATCCACTAAATTAAAGAAAAAAATGCGCTCAATTTTTTTATTAAAGGTAAGAGCGTATAAAACTTGAAACCATCACTTTAAGTGCGGAATAACATAGTTGTTATGTATGAGTTAACCAAATTTAAGACAAAAAAAATGCGCTCAACATAGGAGAGCGTATAAAACTTGAAACCATCACTTTAAGTGCGGAATAACATAGTTGTTAT
>CAJXPG010000121.1 GCA_913057925.1 uncultured Colwellia sp.
TCTAGTACGGTCTCGTGGGCTCGGAGATGTGTATAAGAGACAGGCTAGATGGTCGTTACAACAAAATTTTTAATAAATACACGCTAGTGGATAATTAACCTTTCCCCATTAATATTCACCAACTTCTTTATTTAGCCAAGCATTAATCAAATAAGAGGAAATTGAATCACTACTGCTCATCTTAAATTCTGCTTCTGTTAAGCTTTCATTATCCAACGTTGTTGATGACTCTGTCAGTATCAGAGGTTTGCTATTTTTAGCAAATGTTGCTAATTGCTCTCTTGAAAACCATCTTGCATCTTCAAGGCTATCTTGGCTAACATCTATGTGTTCACTGGTTGCAACTGCAGTAAAGCCAAGCATTATCGACGCGGGAAAAGGCCAAGGTTGAGAAGCAATATAATGCGGGTTTTGTACAACAATGGCTGACTCCTCTAATACTTCTCGAATAACAGCTTGCTCGAGACTTTCTCCGGGATCAACAAACCCAGCTAACGTTGAATACATACCTTGAGGCCAGTTTTCTTGCCTGCCAAGTAAGCAACGTGGAGTTCCATCACTGAACATTTTCTCTACTAGCATAATCACCGCGGGATCTGTGCGAGGGAAAGTCAAATTTCGACATGCTGTGCATTTTCTCGCATGACCTGCTTCGACTGAGCGATTAATATTGCCACATTGACCGCAATATTGATGGCTGGTGTGCCAGTGCACTAAGCCTTTTGCCAATGCAAGTATCGACGCATCAATAGACTTTAAACTTGCCGTGGCTTGCCTTAATGCCTGCCACTCCCCCATTGTTGATAAATCTTCTTGGGTAGAAAAACGCAGCTTATGATAATCAACAGCAAAAATAGCAATCGGTTGCGGTTTTGTTCTGGTATTGTCTCTTTCTGTATCACTGCGCGGAGGTAATGTCTCTTTTCCGATAAAAATACAACTGTCGACAGCTAAAGCCTTTAGTTGCCTTTTAGTCAGGTAAATAGGAGTTAGTTCATCTGTTTGTTCAAATAAACTCATGCCCTCATTAATAATGCAGAATAAGGTATTTTCACGGTTAAATTCAGCGTTAAGCCAAGCTTTATTTTTCCGTTGATTAGTACATCGATCTAACGACATATGACTGTAAGTTAGGCTCATAACTCACTTTCCTTTAATTGTTTTGCATGCATTGGTTGGCTTCCTTGCTTGAGTTCCTTTGCCCACTTTTGCGACCAACCTCCAAGGGGTAAGATAATAGTGATGAGCTCGCTACCGTATGCTGACAACTGATAACCTGCACTTTGCATTTCAATTAGCTGCAAGGTTTTAAGCTCCTTCAAACGGTTATTTAGTAACGTTGGCGAGATTTGCTCGCAGCGCTGTTGCAGCTCTCTAAATGTGGCAGGCCCTTGCTGTAAATTCCATAAAATACCTAAAGCCCAAGTACGACCAATCAAGTCGAGTAGTGCCATAATAGGTTTACCTGTTTTAGAGCCTCGTACTTGCGTGCCTGGCAGTGGTATCGTCATTGTGAGTATCATCAAAGTATTAAGGTAAATCATGCTACATTATTTGTAGCAGCATTACCATAGGAAGAAATCACAATAAGAGTTTTCGATAAACACTAATGATAAAAATAACCGTTTCAAGTACTGTAGAAACTAACTAATCACTTGTTCAAAGTGAGTTTCATTACGTTGATTAGTTGTTTGTGTCGGTAAATAGATAGTAAATATACTGCCTTTGCCGACAATTGAACTAACATCAATATGACCACCGTGTTCTTCAATAATCGATCTGACAATATGAAGACCAAGGCCAGTTCCTTTGCCCACGGGTTTAGTGGTAAAAAATGGATCAAAGATATTTTTTAAATCATCTTTTGCTATGCCTGAGCCATTATCTTCAAAACGTATTCGAACCTGCTCTTGTTCAAGTTGAGAGGAGATACAAATACTGCCCTTGCTTTCAATCGCATGAGAAGCGTTAACCAACATATTGATAAATACTTGTAATAGCTTTTGTGGAAAGCCAGCAACATTTACATTGGCCTCTAAATTCTTGGTTATTTCAACTTTATATTTAAGCTCATTGGCAACTAAGGTCAGGCTTTTTTCAATCAATTCATCAATGAGAATATCTTCTGGCAACTTTTCATCAACATGAGCATAACTGCCCAAATCTTTAATAATTTTACTAACCCTAGCCGCTCCCTCTAAGGTAGACGAAATTAATGGTTCAATATCTTCCAGAATAAAGTCTAAATCTTCTTCTTTATAATAAGCGCTGGCAGCACTTTGTTTATCTGCTTGTTTTGCTAACTCAATGTAATGAGCTAATGGTTTAAAGTAATCATCAAGTACATCTAAATTACTTCGAATATAACCAACCGGATTATTAATTTCATGAGCGATACCTGCAGATAGCTGCCCGATAGAAGCCAACTTCTCCGCATGTACTAGCTGTTCATTTAATGAGGACAATGCTTTTTGACTATGTTTTCTTTCATTAATATCAATAAGGGTAATGAGGTAGTTAACCTCACCTTTGATCTCAATTTCACGACCAGAAAATTCTATGTGGGGATTAACAAAGCTTGGCGCTAACAAAGATTCTTCCATGTTTTTTAACGCCCCCAGACTATCAAAATCACCATCTAAGGTGGCAAGTGCAGGTACGTAATCAGATACTTTTTTACCAATAATGGTCGTTCTCTCCGTTAATAGCAGTTGCTCTGTTTCAATATTACATTCTTTAATTAACCCCAACTCATCTACAAGAATTATTGAACAAGGTATGGTATCCATAATAACTTTTGCTTTATCATTTGCTTTAATCACATTAAGCCGCTCTTGTTGAGCTATGTTTCTTTCTATCGTAATGTGCTGAGTAAATTGCTGGATTGCACTAGATAAAGAAATTATTTCAGTCGCCGCTTTCACTTGTCTAAACTCAACATCCCCGGACTCATTTTCTTCTTGCTGAGCGAGTTTAGTGATCTTCTCAATGGGCTTGACAATATATTTACTAAAACAACTCACCATAAAAACAACAAACAGCAAATATAAAGTGATAACTACCCAACACAGTTTGAAAAAGTTATTGTTGACCTCAGCTAACTGCCGTGCCTTTTCTTCATTGTCATTAATCACTTGCTGAGATAATTGCTCTAAATCACGGACAAAGCGACTTGTCAGTTGATCAGATTCTATGATAGTAATTTGCCAATTATCAGCTTGCTGCGGGGCCGCTTTTGAAAATGAATAAACGACATCATTATTTTGTTCAATGGTTGCAATAAGTCTCTCAAGTAAGTTACTGCCCTTTGTATTAATAACCTTATTATTTTTGATACTCACTAAAGTTTTCTTGAGCTGTTCTGATTGTTGGTGAATGCCTTTGGCTAAATAAGTTTGACGACCTGAAAAAAGTAAATCTTGGCTGGTCAGCCATAATTGCGACATGGTAAATACATGGTCAACGGTTTGCACTAACAAACGTGATTCATAATGCCCGCGCGATACCTGTTCAACCTTTTGATATTGATGCCAAAGGCTGGCAAAAATTACCACACCTGATAACAAGGTTAATATTGCCAAGAGTTGATTATAATGAGAAATTTTCATAAATATATTTATCACTTTTTGAATAAATTGCGCATTAACTTTAAGTTAATATTTTTTTAACTCCTCCCCCCACAATACCTCAGTTAATAATAAGGTTTTTAATGCACACCTTAACATCACATTAGCAAGCTCGGGAGCAGGTTTAGCCTGCTCTAATACTTCTTCTTTGGCAGTCACTCCATCAGAGTTTAGTAGTTCCTTAAGTTCTTGATAGTTTTTACCAATAAAAATGTCTCTAAAGCGCTGCTGCTGCGCAACTTTCTTTTTAGGACTTCGGCAACGTTGAAAAACAAAGTTAGAAATCCTTAGATCTTTATCAATTGCCCAAGCTATTTCTACTAACCCCCATTCGCTTTGCTCTGATCTAACATGCACATAACCTAATGACTTATTGCCTTCCTTTACAATGTACAGGGTATGTTGGCCTAATTCACTAAAATGCAGGTCATTTCGCGGTAAAGCAACTTGTACCTGCGCTCTGATGTTATCATCTACCATTTTGACAATAGATAGTTGATTGGTTTTGTCAGGATATAACTGTTTTATTTGTGTCACAGGGTCACGTAATGAACAATAAGCAACAGCATCAAGGTGTTCACTAAATAGTGACAATATAAGTAACATATAATATTTTTTCATATCAATACCTGTACCTTATTTGAATACGAGTTAACTGTTGCTTTTTGCCAACCTCAGGAGTATTTAATTGAATTCGGCCAGATAAACTAAATTCCAACTGAGTACTAATTTGATAACTTAATCCTATATTGACCAGCTTCTCGGTATTTTTTTGAAATTCTTTATCTGTGAAAATAACTTGGCCATAAACTTTTAATTGTTCATGTAATGCTGTTTTATTAAGCTCAAGTAAAGCATATTTTTCCTGTTGCCATTGCATCGCCTGTTTATCATCCTCGCCTAGTGCTAGCTCTGCCAACAGCCCCCATGTTTGCCAGTAATACTGCCAATCAATTGCCAGGCGCTTTCTATTTATGCCATCAATCTCAGCGCGATAGAAAGAGAACCCCATAATGAAGTCATGGTGGCTTAATGTACCAATCCGACCCGTCACCGCGTATGAACCATTAACTGATTTAGCCTTATCTTTCCCCCCTAAGGTATAACTGACGTTATATTCCACGTTTTCTGTCACCTTATTTAAGCTAAGCCCCCAATCAAGTTTAGTTCCTAGGTTCTTACCATGATGATAATCAAGCAACCTACCATTGGTATCAATACTCTCTTCTAGACCAAAAGGCATGGTGAAATGACCGATACGGACATTAGGAAACCAATTAGCTGTATCGGTATAATTTAAATGGGCTTCTCGAATAATAAAATCACCATCATCTTTAGAATCAAACAAAAAAGGCACCGGAATTTGGTTTGATAGCTTAGTGTAATAAACTTGCCCAACCCCATATCCCATATCACCACTAGATCTGTTAAAAACCTTATGAATATCAATTCCAAGTGCATAAATACGACTAGTATTATCGATTGCCTTATTATGATTTAAACGAGCACTAGCATCTAAGCTCCACCTTAAGTTGCGATTAAAGTCAGCAAAACACTCAAAAGATAAAGTGATTAACAAACTCAACAGTAAATACTGCATCTTGACCTTCACATCACACTCCCCCTTAAGGGTTTACGACTAATCTATTGAGGACTATTTTTCCGGCACAGGTTGACGCTCCTAATGAATATTCAGCATTGACGATCAAGTCATCGGTGAGGGTATCTTCTAAATTAGCAATACCTATACTAGGAAGCATGTGATCAGGACTATCCGCAGCTAAAGATAGAATGCGCTTGGCCAGTATTACCGCATCATCAGCACAAGTCTCTACCAATAAAAGCGCAAAAGTATTGTCAGCCCATTTTATTAAAGGATCTGAATCTCGATGTTTTAAAAATTTTAAGGCTTCTTTTTGATATTCTTCTTTAGTTTTATTTTCACTTTTTGATTCAATTTTTACCAAGAGTAAACTTAATGAATGTTGATAACGCTTAGCTCGAGATATTTCATACCCTAGCCAGCTTTCAACAAAATAGTTTTTAGCTAAAACACCGTCAGTTTCTGCATAAGCAGCCCTGCCCAAAGTTAAAGGGTTAAATAACCCTCTTTCAATACGAATAAGCAAAGTTTTGATATCAAATGGTTTGATGACATATTCATCTGCACCGCAAAGCAAACCGGCGCTCTCTTCGGTAATTTCACAGGTCAACATGATAATAACGGTGTTGGCAAATTTACTATCACTGCGTAAAATACTGCATGCCTTTAAACCATCCATAATTGGCATACGTATATCCATTAAAATTAAATCAGGAGAACAGTTATTGGCTAGGTCTATCGCCTCTTGACCGTTGCCTGCCTCACAAATATTTACCCGTGTATTCTCTTTATTAAACCTGCGATGAATACCTCTTTTTAAGGTTTGTCTGACCCCGATTTCATCATCAACAATTAGGATTTTTTTTTCAGCTAACATAATAACTCCAAGGTAAAAAGCTAGAAGATGAAATATCAGCACAACGACTATATTGATAGCTATCTTCTAGCGATTGTGAATATCAGTTAGATTGCAATTGATATACCAAAGACGCTTATTTTAGTGATTAAGTATCTGACTAGCCCAACAGTATTGCTTTGCAGCTAATTCTTTCGGTTAGGCGGTAAACGGTTGAAATTTTAGCAATATGGCTTTATTGCAAAACGCACCGCAAGTTGAAAAAATGCCATAATGTGCAAAAACAAAAAAGCCAGTATAAATACTGGCTTTTTATAGAGTGTTAACTTTTATTATTTAAGATTATCGGATGTTAGATTCGAATACCTTCAATGTGTAATGCCATTTCTACATGGGTAGAAGCAGGACCTAAATTATAGCTAATATTATAATCACTCAGCTTCAAGCTAGTGGTGCCCGAAAAACCAGCACGATAACCACCCCAAGGATCTTGACCTTCACCAATTTTAACCACTGGGAATGAAATAGTTTTAGTGACACCTTTTAAAGTGAACTCACCAGTAACAACAGCATTTTCTTCATCAGTAAACTTAATGCTTTGACTGGTAAAACTTGCTTTAGGGAAGCTACTTACATTTAAAAAGTCTTTGCCTTTAAGATGTTTGTCACGATCAGCGTGGTTAGAGTCTAAGCTTGCCGTGTCAATTTCAATATTAATTTTTGCTTGGTTAGGCGTGTTAGCATCATAGCTAAAATCTCCATCAAAACTATTGAAGCGACCTAATAACCAGCTATAGCCTAAATGTTTAATTTTAAATTGCACAAAAGCGTGCGCGCCTTCAATATCAACTTTGTAATCTGCAGCGTTGACATTACTTGAGGCCAGAGTTGCAAACACAGAGCTGGCTAATAAAGTAGTGGTTAATACGGTGGTTAACAGTGTTTTTTTCATGGTGATATCCTTTAGTTAAATGAGTTTACTGTTCAGTGTGTTAATACTTGGTTTAATACTGGTGTTAATACTGGTGTAAATTATTACCTTAAAAGTGAGCCTCAAATCGGCTTAGTTACTCGCAGATACGCGTATCATTCGAATTAACGTGTTGTTTTTATTTATAAAGTGGTGCTTGAGTGCGGCAAGTGCATGACCTGCACTAAGCAATATCAGTGACCACGCTAAAATTTCATGAATATTGCCGGCAATATCTTCTTGATTAGCGATACTAAAAGGCAATGCGGGTATTGAAATCAAGCCAAAAACATCGATAGCTCGCCCATCAGCCGTTGAAATCAAATACCCTGATATCATCAGCACAGTCATCAAAAAATATAGGGCTAAATGACCATAATGTGCCGCTTTAATCTCAATGATACTGGCTGATTTATCGGCATTTTTCGGTACCTGGTTCATTAATCGCCAAACTATTCTCAGCATTAAGACGACAAATAGCACCATGCCAATATTTTTATGCAGATCTAGCGAGCCTTTGTACCAAGCATCATAATAAGTCAGTTCAACCATATACAGGCCTAAGCCAAACAGTGAAAACAAGGTAATTGCCATTAGCCAGTGCAGTGCGATAGCGACTAGTCCATAGCCTTTATCAGTATTTTTAATCATCTTGAGTACTCTATATGCTGAATTATTACTTTAGGTTTTGTTACAGATGTTTTGTTACAGGTGTTTAGTCATCTACCTAATTGATGACGTAACTATAGCGAGAAATAGAACACTAAAAAATATCGATAAATGCTAAACAGTTGTGCATAAATGCACAGATGGATATACTTAAGCTTTAACCAAGTACTTTTAGGTTGCTGTTATCAAAGATATTTCGTGGGATGATTATAAAGTTGCCTATCAGGTTGCTATTGACGGAAGCTTAACCAAAGCAGGCGCTAGTCTTCGCATAAACCACGCAACGGTTTTAAGACGAGTGAATCAATTAGAAGAGGCACTGGCTGTAAAGTTATTTATTCGGCATCAACGTGGCTACAAGCTGACCGATGCAGGTGCGGTTTTAATGGATGAAATGCCTGCGCTACTGGCTAAGTTTTCCAAACTAGCCGGAAAGCTACAAAATGTTGAAGGGGAAATAAGCGGCGAGTTGAGAATTACCACGGTAAGTTCGTACTCACCAATAATAACGCCGACATTAAAGGATTTTAGAGGGGCTTATCCAAAGGTACGGCTTAAGCTTATTTCAACCGATGATATAATTCCTCTCGATTCAGGAGCTGCCCATGTTTCATTAAGAGCTGGGCCTTGTCCAACGGGTGCAGATATCATAGTTAAAGAATTAACACAGCTGCGAACCTCTTATTTCGCTCATCAAAGCTATGTTGATAATTTCGGCAGACCAACATCCATAGCAGATTTCAAACAACATCATTGGGTATTACCTACCCCTGAAAAGTATCGTATTCCTTTTATCAATTACATTATTGATAAAATTGATAGTGATAACATAGTGTTTCAAAGCAATCACTTTCCCGATATTCATCAAGCAGTCGCTGCGGGTATGGGCATCGGCCCTTTTGATGAGCAGCAAGCCGCATTGAACCCCGCAATGGTTAGCATGAACTTGGCTATTCCGAATAAAGATGAGTCTATTTGGTTTGTTTACCATAAAGATTTAAAGCATAGCGCTCGCATTAAGTGCTTCTATGAATTTTTGAAAGCCGCTTTATCGGAATAAGCTGTTATTTTTATAAACTGACTGGCTGCTAGTGATAATAAAGCAAAGCCTGCCCCGGCATAAAAAACTAATGAATGATCATAGAGCCAAATCAAGCCAAACGTTGCCGGGATAACTACCGCGGCAATATGATTGATGCTAAAACTTACGCCAGCACTTGAAGCAATATCTTTTGGATCAGCAATTTTTTGAAAGTAGGTTTTTAAGGCTATTGCCATAGCAAAAAATAAATGGTCAATAACATAAAGAGCTGCGGCAATATTTGCTGATTCAACCAAAGCATAACCAACAAAGACAATAATCAACCCTAGGTATTCTAACGTTAGTGCCTTTTTCTCGCCAACTTTAGCAATCCAAGCACCTATTTTCGGTGCTAAGAAGAAGTTAATTACGTGGTTAATCATGTATAGAAGAGTAATTTGTTGCACGCTATAACCAAATTTTTCTACCATTAAAAAGCCCGCAAAAACCACGAAGATTTGCCGACGCGCACCAGATAAAAAAGTTAACAGATAATAGAGGCTGTAGCGTTTTCGCAAAATAATTTTTTTATGCTGTGCATGCTCCATAGGAAATTTAGGCATGAAAAACACCAACCAAAGTGTCAGCAACAGCCCACTTAAGCCAAAAAATAAATACATCACTTGATAACTGGCAGAAAAAACACTGAAGCCAATCCAGATCAGGGCATAACAAGTTAGCGAAGCGGCTGATTTAATCGACATGATTTTACCAAGTTTTGCCGGCGCCTCATCTTTTTTAAACCACTGTAAACTGAGCGAAGTGTTTAAGGTTTCGTAGTAGTGAAAGCCTATCGACATCAGCACCGTGGTGGCATAAAGACCGTATATGCTGGGGAAAAAACCGGTTAATGCAACACCAATAGATAATAAACAAAGGGAAATTAACGCGAAAACCTGCTCGGTAAAAACAAGCAAGACAAAAACCGCAGTAAAAGCCAAAAAGCCAGGGATTTCTCTAAGGGACTGCAACATGCCAATTTCAGCGCCGGTAAAGGCAGCTTCTTCAATAACAAAGTTATTCAGCATTGCCATCCAACCGGCAAAGGTGATTGACATAACAATGCTGGCAATGGCTAAAAATAAAAACGGACTTTGCCAGTATTTATTTTGTGACTGAGAGTCGTTTTGCTGTATTAGCTTTTCCATAAAGTTTCCTGATTTGGGTAAAGAAAATAAGAAGCTTTTCTAGATGAGCTTCTGTTCTGTTCATGCTATCAACATTATAAAATGGAGTAGCCATGGCCAATGGTAATAATTATTTCTTCCATCTATTCATAAATGATCGCACAAACTTCACTTATCAAACGCCTGTATCACTTGCGCTCACTGTCATTTAATTGCTGTAATTAAGCCAATGACTGCAAGTTAGATGCCTCATCATTCTGCTCTCCTTTTAGTGCAATTGCACCAAAGCTATTCAATAATTGAAAGAAAAACACATGCACAATAAACTTTACCCATTAATTTCAATAAGATAACTGTTGGTTTGATTATTGCTGTTATTAGTTATGTCAATTAGCAAGTAACCAATAGGAACAGCAAAATGGACTCAATGCTCGTCATCATTGTCGCTTCACTGGCGATTGCTAGTGTCATTAATATCATTTTTACCAAGTTAGCCATTTCGCATATTGTCGGTTATATCATCACCGGCACATTAGTCAGTAATATTTTTACCACAAGCATTATTGATCATCAGCATTCATTAGAGCTTCTTGGTGAGTTTGGCATTGTCTTTTTGATGTTTACTATTGGACTAGAAATGTCTGTACCAAAGCTAAACAAAATGAAAGTAGATATATTTATCAATGGCTTTGTACAGGTAGGTGCCAGTGCCTTAATCATATTTATGCTTAGTTACTTGCTTTTCGATATTACGCTCATTGCATCCATTATAATCGCATTAGCCTTTAGCTTATCTTCAACGGCAATTGTGCTGACTCATTTAAAAAAATCAAAAGATATTTTAACGCCATATGGCAGAAAATCGGTGGGAATACTTATTTTTCAGGATTTAGCGGTCATTCCAATATTGCTGTTAATAGGGTTTTTAAGCAACGACAATTTAGCTATCTCTGAGGTGTTATTAAACACCTTACTGTATGCAATTATTATTATCGTGTTCATGTTTACTTTAGGTAAGCGGCTAATTAATGCATTACTGCATTTTTCCAGTAAAGCCAAAATGGAAGAGATATTTTTGTGTTCGATATTAACCATAGTATTAAGCTCTTCGCTGATTGCACATCAATTGGGCTTCACCTTTTCTTTAGGTGCCTTCATTGCGGGCATGCTCATTGCCGAAACCACCTATCACCTGAAAGTCGAGTCTGATATTGCATCTTTTAAAGACTTACTATTGGGCACATTTTTCTTTTCTATCGGAACTAAGATAGATGTAAGCTATTTCATGGCAAATTTTCATATAATTTTAACTATCTTAATACTAGTGATGTTAATTAAAGCCGCGTTGATCTACACCTTAATACGTAGGCAAGAGAATAAAAGTGACGCGTTAAAATCAGCCTTTGCGCTCTGTCAGGTTGGTGAGTTTTCTTTTGCGATTTTTGCCATGACCAGTCAACAGCAGTTAATTGATGAGTCGTTGATAAATATACTGATTTTGATCAGTGTGTTATCGATGATAATTACGCCTTTTATCGTCAACAACATTTATAAGTTTGCCGCTTTATTTGTCACCGAATTTTTTGAGTCAGATAAGATTACTCCAGTGAATGTCAGTCAACATACCATAGTGTGTGGTTTTGGGGTGCTAGGTAGAATTGTTGCAAAAGATCTTAGTCAGTTAGGCTCTCCTTTTTTGATAATTTCCGATAACCTACAGCATGTTATCTTAGCAAGAAAGAAAGGCTATCAAGCGTATTTTGGCCATTTAGATAAGCTGCCCGTGCAAGAATCACTAAAGGTTGAACTAGCGAGTAGCCTTATTATTACCGTGAATAACTTGGGCACTAAGATACTTATTTGTGAGTCAGTTTTAGAGTATTTACCAACAGCAAGATTAATTGTGAAGATTAACTCTTTAGAAGAAAAGCAGCAGTTATCGCATCTAAGCATTCAAGCATTTGTTCACGCCCACAAAGAGACCGCTTCACTATTAGTGCAACAAAGTAGTCTTTTTACTAAACAAACATCAATACCGTGTGAGCACCAAGAAAGTGCAGATAAGTCGAAGCTAGCTAGCTAGCCTTAATGAGCAAACTAATGCTAGCGCTACTATTTAAGACGAATATTATCTTCAATAAAAAACCAGTCTAATGACTGGTTTTTTATATGATGTACTCACACTTCAAACAAGCTTGAGTCATTATCAACCTAAAAACGCTAGCGTTTAAGGTGTTACTTATTAAGGCGCTTACTTTTTAAGACGATTGTTTAGCGCCTCTGCTAAATCATGCTCAATGGTTGCTAACTCATCTTCAAAGAAGTATTTGTCAGTATCAAAGGGTTTAAGCAATTTAACATCATTAGTGCTTTCATCGTATTTAGCTAAAAAGACTTTATCCATCCACTGCATGTTACGCCCTTCGGTGAACATTAGGGCAAAGGCTCTTTCTCCGCCGACTTCACATTCGCCCATAATCGAAATTTTACCGGCCGAAGTGGTCATTGAAAGATGACGTGACGGACGGTTAATTGACGGTAACTCACGGTAAATTTTATCGAATATTTTGCTGACATCACTTAATGGCGCAGTAAAATAATGATGCTCTCCCGTTGGACGGGCACAGTACATTGAATGGAAACTAATCAGCATAGTTGCCAATATGTTTGATAAATCAATCCAGTTTTGTGCACTACGGTCAATATCAATTGAACCATCTTCATGCTCAAATAAACTGATGTGGTTCATCATTGGGCTTTGGCTACGAATAACCACGCCATGACGTTGTAGGCGACGAATTGCCGCAATAGTGGTTGGATTTAATAATTCACGCGGGGTCGAGAAATGTGCCATCCACGCCAGTTGAATGCCGTTTTCATGTAACTTATCAAATACCGCTAACATCTTGTCGTATTTATGACTTAAGATCATTTCTGGTTGGAAAGTTAACACGCGTGTCGCTAAACGCACGGTTTTAATATGCAATAATTCGCGGTCTTCCATTAATGGCGTAACATACTGCTCTAAACGACTTGCAGGCATATAACCACCGTCACCACCAGTTATTAGCATATCGGTTACTTCGGTATGTATTTTTAAATAACGGTGAATTTGGTCAATTTCTTTTTGAATAAACATATCTTCATCACCACGCACTTGCGCATGGCGGAAACAGTAAGTACAAAAAGAAAAACAGTTTTGTGTGGTTTTATCAAAAATTAACTGACATTGAGGGTATTTATGCTGACTACCATCAAGAAACTCAATTTCACCTTGATCATTTTCAAACCACGGCTTATTTAACTGCTGGTTACCATCGTGCGGACTAGTTTTTTCTTGATAATCACTCACAATGACTTTCTTTTCTGCAACACTTGCCCCTAAATACTCAGCGACCGTTGCTTTGTTGATCATATTCGGTTGTGGCATGACCAACTGAAATACTGAGTCTTCGTAGAAGTTGGTCCAATCAATACTGTTTAAGCTGTGCTTGGTTGCCAAGAAACGATAAACCTCAACAAATAATTCACGCTCTTCAATATCACCAATATTGACATTGTGTGCTTCAAGAATTTTAACGACTTCACGAAAGCCTGAAAGACCAGTGTATTGGT
>CAJXPG010000122.1 GCA_913057925.1 uncultured Colwellia sp.
CAAGCTTTCTTTTGGCACGTAACAATAACTAACAAAACTTGGCTTTCGCTTCACATTTTAGCAAACTATTAATAAATCCATTATTTGGGCGTTAGGTTTTCCTTTAAATTAGGTGAAAATAGATATCATGACGAATCACGTTACTAAATTAGAAAAAGTAGGTTTTGTATTAGTTTCACTTATAGTTTTGTTGCAGTGCTTTTATGGCACTTTTGCATTCATTGACCCTGACGCTTTTTCTAAAGTAAGAGGCACTCAACTTTTCTCTGATATGGATGCTGATTGGGTGAAAATATATGGATCACGCACTATTTTTATCACCGTAATTTTTGGCTACCTTTTATATACTCGAAATCATATTGTTTTAATGTGGGGAGCATTATTTGCTGTTGTTATGCCAATTACAGACGGGGTACTTGCATATGAAGCTCAAGCACCATTTAAGGTTGTTGCTAAGCATATAGCTACTATTGTGTATTTATTAATTATATTCTTTATTTTCAAAAAGGTTATTGCTCAAAAAACCTAACAAGCGCATAAGCACGGGACTGCTGACAGTTTGCTCGGTTCCGCTTCGCTTCACAATTTTAGCAAACTAATAGAAAGCCCATTAACGAGGGCGTTATATTTTACAAGGAGTGTATATGAAATTTTTGAGTATCTTGTCTCTAGGACTTTTAGTGCTGAGTGGTTGTAAGTCAACTCCTGAGCAGTATCTTGCAAAACCTCCTATAGCGGTGGAGCAATCTGAGTTACAAAACTATTGGGTTCAAGAAGCCAAAGAATTTAGCTTTAAATCTAGCACATTGAAACCACCCAAAACTGGCGGTTTGGTTAAAATTAAATATTTAGTCGACTCTAATGGTGAAATTTTTAATCCTACGGTTATTGAGTCTTACCCTAAAGGTGCGTGGGATAAAATTGCTTTACGAGCCTTGAGCAACATTCATTACGTCCCCTCTAAAACTAATTCAACTAATATACCTGTTTACGTAACAACTGAGTTTAAGTTTGGGCAACCGTAAATATAACAGCAAATAAATCAAGAAGAATAACTGTTGGTTTTTGCACCTCACTTATTTTAACCAACTACTTTTAGTCCCTTAATGTCGGCGTGATGAAGCTATATGAATCTATCTAAAATTGCTATTTACTCTGGTCTTACTTCCATGATTATAGGGTTAATTGCATTTTCTGTTAGCTGGAATTTTTTTGATTTTTTTAAGGGGCCATTACCTGGATATCATATATTTCTTTATCCTGGAAACCTAACTCTTACTTACCTCTGGCACCCAATATTCACAGAGGAAGTTAATTTTTGGCCTAAGTTGTTCATGCTATTGCTTGGTCAGTTTATAGTAGTTACTAGTTCTGTTGCTGTCATTATCAAGTTAAAACATTTCTTTGGCACAAAGAACAATTACAATCAAAATAATCAAGGCAAATAACAATTGACTGTTTGCTACTGCGTCGCTTATTTTAATCAGCTAATTATTTACCCATATTTGTGGGTGTTATGTTTCAAGGAAGATGATGAGTAATTTTCGAGTATTTCTATCAATCTCTATTTTTATAATCAGCTCTTACTTCATTGTTGATTTAGTTATCTATAGCTTTGATTGGTTACTGTTATTTGTCAGTATTATTGGTTTTGTTTGTTCACATTATTTGTGGCCGCCTAAACATGAGGATGAAAGTTCATGGTATGACATATTAGAAGTAGTAATTGAGCTTCCATTTAGAGCAATATCTTTGTTCATTCGAGGACTTGGCAAAGTCTTTAAAAATTCAGACTCAGGGCTGGATTTGTAAGTACATATAACAGACAAATAAAGCGTGCTAGCTAAATCTCACTAGTTTCCGCTTCGCGATACATGTTAGCAAACTAATAAATAGCCCCTTAACGTGGGTGTTAGAAAACAGCTAATCTCGATATAAATAAAGGAATTGATAATTGGTAGAATCATTTATTGTATTAATCACGACTACGGCTCTTTTGTTGGGTTCGCCCGGGCCAGCACCATTGGCACTAGCTGCAACAGGCGCGGCATTTGGCGTTAAAAAAGGAATACCATTTCTAGCAGGTATATTAACTGGACTTAGTGTTGCAATTGTTGGTGCCATTGCTGGATTGGCTGCATTGTTTTCAGAGTTACCAAGTTTTCGTATTGTATGCCAAGTCATTGGCGGGACATACCTTTTGTATATCGCATTTAAAATTGCTTCGGCCCCTGTTATTGCCTCTGATGAAGCACACATTGCCCCGAACTTTAAAGATGGCTTTATTCTTAATTTGTTAAACCCAAAAGCTTACGCGGCATTTTTGGCGATATTTTCTCAGTTTTTGTTACCTTTTTCAGATAGTACTTTAGGTTACATGGTTACTGGTTTTACCTGCCTTATTGTGGCTACTTTAGTTGATATTCTTTGGTTAATGTTTGGTGGCCTGCTACGTCCTATATTTTCTAATCCTAAACAAGCAAGAGCCACTCGCATAGTATTCGCTATCGCAATGGTAATAGCTGTGGTTTATGCTCTGGTGTAGATACAACGTTTTACAAAATAATCCGTGCGCTATAATCACAGGTTGTGGCTATATTTTTTTCTATACAACACTATCATTGCACACGCTAACAACAATGATATTGTAGAAGGCTCTGGCACACTCACCACAGGACTAATATCTTCTGTTGGAGAGAAGTTATTAAAGGCAAGCCCAATGCCTTTACTTTTACTGCCTGTAAAAGTGATTTCTATCTTAGTGATATCAGTTAAATCACTAAAACCAAATGTCCAAGGCTTTCCGTCTAATGTGTTGTCTATACCTAACGGTGATTCTATTGAATCAAGTAAAGTTTCACCATCAAATGCTTTTACGAGAAAACGTTCAGTATTTCTACCACCATCGATATCCCAAATTTCACCTGACGCTTCAGTTACCGGATTGATAGCATCATATAAGATGACAAAAGTACCAAAGGGTTGATAAGGGTCACTCTGCCTTAAAAAAAAGTTTCCCAGTAGTGAAGTAAAACCAGGGGCTGCGGTATCTTTGTCTGCACCAAACCCCCAAAACCCTGTATCACCGTTATTATCAATATTTCCAACTTCTTCAATGACCGCTTTAGTATCTAAAATACCGTCAGCGTTACTATCAAAGCCAAAGTGCACGGTTACCGCGTCAGCCATGAAAGCATCGCTGAACTCTATGGTGCTATTGTCTGTCGGTAAACCGCCTGATGCTGTCGTTTCAAAGTCAATTAAACCCGCTTCAGTATTTAACGCAACGAGTAAAAAAATACTACTATATAGAGTCTTTAAAAGCTTCATTGTATCAATACACCACTTTAATAAATTTAGTTCTATTAATACAAGACTTATACCAATAAATAAAAACCTATAAAACAGCAACTTATTATTAAGTATTATGTTGTAGGTATTGCATTATCAAAGAGTTTCTCTTTATGCATTGCATTTTGACAAGTGCAGTGAGCAACGAGTTAGTGTAAATTACTACCGACTTAGCTTTTGAAGTGTTTTTTGGTTTTAAATAAAAACTAAGAAAAAACGAGTAAACTAAATGAAAAGATTCTCAGCGCTAATACTTAGCGTATTACTCTCCTCCTGCGTATCTCAACCTTACGCAAAGACAAATGCACCTTTTGATGGTACTCAATTTGATAACATTGAGCCTTTTGAAGATAAAAGTATCTTTGATCTACTCAGTTGGAAAATGAAGGCTTTGAATGAGTCTACTGCTTGGCCTGATGATATTGAGTCCAAGCAGTATAAACCTGCTAGCCAAAGGTCAGTAAAGCCAATAATTACTGTAATCAACCATGCATCTGTTCTTATTCAGGTTGATAATTTGAATATAATTACAGATCCGCATTATTCACTCAGGGCTTCACCTGTGCAATTTGCTGGACCAAAAAGAGTTGTTAAACCTGGTATTAGCTTTGATGACCTGCCGTCAATTGATATCGTTCTTATATCCCATAATCATTATGATCATCTAGATATTGATACCCTTAAGCGATTAAATGATAGAGATGCGCCCAAATTCGTTGCTGGATTAAAAACGCAATCATTGCTACAAGATAATGGCATTAATTCCGCGGTAGATCTGGATTGGTGGCAAAGCATAACAGCGAATAATACTAAAATTACTTTTGTTCCTGCTCAGCATTGGTCTGCCAGAGGTATATTCGATAAAAGGGAAATGCTTTGGGGTGGGTTTTATATTGAAAATAATTTTAAGATCTATTTTGCTGGCGACACCGGGTATGGGGAATTTTTCAAAACAATTAAGCACAAGCTCGGTGCACCAGATCTTGCTTTGATTCCAATTGGAGCGTATGAACCTAGATGGTTCATGAAAGATGCCCATCTTAACCCAAAGGATGCTCTACAAGCATTTAAAGACCTAGCGAGTAAGAAGATGATTGGCATTCACTTTGGAACTTTTAAACTAACTGACGAGGGATATAACGATCCCATTGATACGCTCCATGAAGAAATTCAAAAATTAAACATGAATCCACTAAAAATAATGGTGCCTACTTTTGGCAAACCTTATTCAATGTAGCTTTATTATAGCTACCTCACTATTGATAACGCTGATATATTTTGAGCCACCATATTTGAACAGCCATACGCATTAGGCTAAGATGATTTTTCAATTTAAAACTGAGCAATCATATGAAAAACCTAGCATTTATAACTTTTATTTTCGGCTTAGCTTTTTGCCTAGTTAATAGCTCCCTTACCCATGCTGCTAACAACAATGCCGCCAGCAACAATGCTAACGCGGTACAAGCCAAACTTCCTGAGTTATTGACGCTATACAAAGACTTACATCAAACGCCAGAACTATCGAGTGTTGAATTTAATACCGCGAAAAAACTGGCAAAAAAAGCACAAGCTTTAGGCTTTGACGTTACTGAAAAGGTTGGCGGCACAGGCGTGGTTGCAGTATTAAAAAATGGCAAAGGACCCACAGTATTAATTCGCGCAGATATGGATGCGCTGCCAGTAAAAGAGCAAACCGGTTTAACCTTTGCATCGAAAGTGACCACCACCACAGAAGAAGGTCAACAAGCACACGTAATGCATGCTTGCGGACACGATACACATATGACGACTTGGTATGGTACCGCCAAATTACTCAGTGAGAATAAAGCTAATTGGTCTGGCACTTTAGTGATGATATTACAGCCTGCAGAAGAGCGTGGCCGTGGAGCAAAAGATATGTTGGCCGATGGTTTATATACTCGCTTTCCAAAGCCTGATTACGCCTTGGCTTTTCATAACTCAGCGAGTTTAAAAGCAGGGGTTATTGGTTATACACCCAGTTATACTTTTGCCAATGTTGATAGCGTAAATATTGATGTTAAAGGTGTCGGCGGCCATGGCGCCTATCCACATGCGACAAAGGATCCTATTGTATTAGGCTCGCGTATTGTTGGCGCATTACAAACATTAGTGAGCAGAGAGCTAAACCCACAAGACCCTGCCGTGGTCACTGTCGGTAGCTTTCAAGCAGGCACCAAACACAATATAATTTCAGACAATGCCTTATTGTTATTAACCGTACGTAGTTATTCCGATGAAACACGACAAACACTGCTTGATGGCATCGCCAGAATTGCTAAAGGTGAAGGCATTGCCATGGGCTTACCTGAAAAACTGTTACCTGTAGTGACAGTAAAAGATGAATACACCCCTGCAACTTATAACGCGCCAGAATTCACTAAAGAGATGGCAAAACTTTTTACTGATGAGCTAGGTAAAGACCGGGTAATTGAAGTACCTGCGGTAATGGCCGGTGAAGATTTTGGTCGCTACTACAAAGCCGATAACTCCATTAAAAGTATGATTTTTTGGGTAGGCGGTGTGCCTCATGACAAGTGGCAAGCAGCACAAGAAACCGGCGAGGGTTTACCCTCACTGCACAGTCCGTTTTGGGCACCCGATGCGAAGAAAGTGATTGGTACCGCTACACAAGCGATGAACGCTGCGGTGTTAAAAATATTGGCGAAATAAGGCTTAAGTAAATGAAACCGTCTTTGCTATCTCCTCTGTTAGTCGCAATGACGGTTTTCGTTAACCTGAGTACGGGGTAAGCTAATAGCTTTAAACAATAACACTTGTAGCTATTTACTAGCACGCGTTTGGTTTAGATTAGGTTGGTTTACTTAGATACCCGACAATACGCCTCGGGTATGACAACTATCGATATTTGAAGATAAAAAATCATTACTGCACAGACTTAACAACCTTGATATTTAAACGTTTAGCAATGCGGTTTAAGTTTGCTCTGTCTGTTGATAACCGTCTTGCTGTCGCTGCCCAATTCCCCTGCTCTTCTTTCAAGATTCGCGTAATTAATTGTCGCTGAAAATTCTCAGTTTCAGTTTTAAGCGCTAACGGTGCCACATCCACAGTATTAACTAAGGTTTCATGGTTTTCAGTAAGGGAAAATCCAGATTTATTATCAGTACGAATTAACGTGCCACAGTCAGCCTGCTCTATTGAGATAATCGCTTTGCTTTGTTGACGAGCACGTGCTTTGAGCGTTGCTCGACTAACAACATGCTCTAACTCACGCACGTTACCAGGCCAGTTGTATTGCATTAAATGTCTAATGGCCTGCTCAGTTATTTTTAATTGGCTCAATCCTAATTTGCGCTTCGTTTGTTCGACAAAATAGCCAGTAAGCAGTTCAATATCACCAGCTCTTTCATGCAAACTAGGCACTCGAATAGGATAGACACTTAAGCGGTGATAAAGGTCTGCGCGAAATCGCCCTTCTCCCACTTCTTCTTTTAAATCGCGATTGGTCGCTGCGACAATTCGCACATCAACCGCTTCAACATTATCTTGCCCAACCGGCTGAATTTCATTATTTTGAATTGCTCTTAATATTTTACTTTGCGCTGTTAAAGGCAGTTCACCTATTTCATCTAAAAATAAAGTACCGCCATTGGCCAATGAGAATTTACCTGCACGGCTATTATCTGCTCCGGTAAATGCCCCTTTGATATGACCAAACAGTTCGCTTTCAATTAAGTTTTCCGGCAATGCCGCACAATTGACATAAACCATTGGCTGATGTTGACGATGAGACTTTTGGTGCAAGGTACGGGCAACGAGCTCTTTACCAACACCGGTTTCACCATAAATAAGAATATTAAAATCCGAAGCAGCAACAATAGCTAATTCTTGTTTAAGTTGGTTCATGATTGGGCTATCGCCAATCAACTCACCACCATCTCGCTTCCATGCTTGCTCTGTTAACGCAGCAACCACTTGTTGTGAATGATCAGCTTTATTCTCTAGCTGCTCAAGTAAAAATGCGGTATTAAGCGTCGCTGCACTTATGGCTGAGATGACTTCTAAAGTGCGTTCATCAATGTCTTCAAAATCATGCGGCGTTAAACTATCAATGGTTAACAAACCAAGCAGGGTGTCGTCATAATAAAGTGGTAAGCCCATACAAGAATGCACAGGTAAATCCCCTGCTCTGTCAATCAGTAAGCCATCATAGGGATCTGGCAGTGGTGAGTCTGCCGCAAAGCGAATCGCTGATTTTGACTGGCATAATTCAGCAAACCTTGGATGCTCTTCAATATAAAACCGACGTCCTAAGGTATCTCGACTTAAGCCTTGTAATGCAATGGGTTTAAGGACATCCCCGTGATATGACAGTAGCGCGACTGCATCACAGGCAATGGTTTTTCTAACTGTATCCAATAACCTGTCAAACCTATCTTTACTATTTAGGCTCGTCGCCAAGTCTAACGCTAACTCAATCACTGCGGTTGAAGATATTTGTTTCATAGGAAGGCCCGTCACTGAAGTTATTCACACCGAACAAAATAACACGAAAGAGTCTTTATGACTACCAAAACAAAGAGTCTAAATGACTACAAAACCAATCCAACAAGGAGGAAAAACCCATAAACACCTGTAAATAAAGAGAAATTAATGCTTGGCACTTCCTTTGCAATATCAACAAGTAACTAATTAACAGCACGAAGAGCCTAACATGTACTCGCAATTTTCAATCACCAAGCAATTACCTGCCGTTAACAACGCACTTGCCTTTCAAAAGTGTTTAGTCATTGGCAACTACCTTATGTTGACATCATTTTTTATTGTCGTTAGCAGTATTTTTATCACCTTCGCTTTTGACGAAAATTTCACCATATCTGCGCAAGTTGCCGCGCATATTGCCACTATTATTTTTGCTGGCTTACTCAAAATAGGTTATGTCCTTCGCTGCGTAGCCCTACATGGATTTGGTCAAAGGAACTTTTAACATGCTACAAATTCAAGACTCAGAAATATCTCAATTGGAAAATGATCCTCAAGCCAATAGTGCTTTGCGGTACTTAGCGCAGCACCCAGTGCTCGATTTACCATTTAGAAGTTATTTTTTGCTAGCGGTATTTTGCTCTATCTCAGCTTTAGCATTATGGACAGCTTACTTTAATGGTTATTTTAGTTTTGCTGGTAGCGCTATTTCACCACTGACTTGGCATATTCATGAAATGATCTTTGGCTTTGCCGCAACCGTTGCCGTTGGTTTTATTCTTACGGCGGCACAAACGTGGACAGGGCAACCAAGTATTAAAGGTTTACCGGTTTTAGCGTTTATTATCATTTGGCTACTTGTAAGAGTTGCCCTGTTAATTAATTCACCAAGCGCGTTTATGGTCGCCGTTACATTGCAAACACTGTGGTGGCTAGGTTCAATTTTGATGTTTTCGCGCTTAGTGTTGAAGAGTAAAAATCGCCGTAATTACCTTTTTATTCCATTACTTAGCACTTTGATGCTGTTGAATATAGCTTTGTTATCGCTAGATTATTACGGCTTTGCCGATCTGGCACGGCACATTGCCCGAACCTGTGTCTTGATGTTTTGTTTACTCATGGGGATTTTAGGTGGTCGAGTCATACCATTTTTTACCGTCTCTGGCGCTAAAGTTTCTGCAATCACTACGCCAAGCTGGTTAACACCAGTACTAATTAGTGTCTCTATCTTAGGCATTTTAGTCTTTTTTAGTACGGCTTTCATTGAACTTGCTTTTACTCCTGCAACCCTAATGATAGCCGCAGGACTATTACATTTAATGAGACTGAGTTACTGGCGAACATTGGTAACAATAAAGCTGCCTTTACTGTGGTCACTTCACTGCTCTTACTTTGCTCTTGCCATAGGACTGATTTTAGTTGGTTTAAGTTATTTGCCAGTAGGGTTACCTAACGACTTATTATTTTCTGTCAGCTTTGGCGATGCATTGCACTTAATTACTATTGCTGCGATGGGTTTAATGATCTTTGCCATGATGTCGCGAGTGTCTTTAGGTCATACCGGTAGAGCATTAACGCCAAGTAAATTAGTGCCATGGATATTTTACTTAATCGTTATTTCTTCTTTAGCACGTACTTTCTTACCAGCAATACCGCTGCAAAGTAATCATATGCTGCTTAGTTGGAATATTAGCGCGCTGACTTGGTTCATTGCTGCAGCACTTTTCATAAAAATTTACTGGCCAGTTTTAACCAGTAAAAAAATAGCGAAGTCTTTTCATCGTTAGTGAACTAGCCGTAAATAACGATCCAAGCAAACAAGCAAACAGTTCAATCATCAGGAGGTTTGCGCTAATAACGTTAACCGCTCTGTAATCCGCCTTGAGAAAAAGCTCAAGACAAGTTTTTCATTTCAGTTTACTTAAGGAGTAACCATGTTAACTGATCAACATATCGAGATAATAAAAACGACCATTCCGCTACTAGAGAGTGCAGGCCCCGCACTAACAGGCCACTTTTATCAGCGCATGTTCACCCATAATCCTGAACTTCAAGATATTTTCAATATGACAAACCAGCACTCTGGTAGACAGCAAGTGGCGTTGTTCGAAGCTATCGCCGCTTATGCAAAAAATATTGAAAATGTTGCGGTACTCACTAGCGCTGTCGAACGTATTGCACAAAAGCATACGAGTTTTAATATAAAAGCCAATCATTACGCCATTGTTGGTCACCACCTTATTGAAACATTACGCGAGTTAGCCAGTGAAGCTTTTACAAGCGATGTGGAAGAGGCATGGACTGCAGCCTACCAAGTGTTAGCGCAAATATTTATTGACCGAGAAGCGCAACTTTACCAAGAGCGTTCGGCAACAAAGGGAGGTTGGCGTGATGGGAGAACATTCACTTTAGTTGAGAAAGTCGCTGAGTCAGAGCGGGTAAAAAGCTTTGTTTTTGCCCCGGTTGACGGCGAAGCTGTGATTGACTATCAACCAGGTCAATATTTAGGCATTGAAATCAGCGATCCAAATAGCGAGTTTAATGAAATTCGTCAGTACTCATTATCCGACAAAGCCAATGGGGAGAGTTTTCGTATCTCGGTTAAGCGTGAACTTGGTGAAGTAAATGGTAACGTGCCGCAAGGAATAGTTTCGAATTATTTACACGATGAATTGCAAGTGGGTGACGAAGTTAATTTATACGCGCCCGCAGGAGATTTTTTCTTTAACGATAGACAAGCGCCAGTTGTCCTAGTGTCAGCAGGTGTTGGCATTACTCCTATGCAAGCGATGTTAGAGACTCTGAACCAACAAGGTTATAACAAGCCTGTGCAATACTTACATGCCTGTGAAAATAGCAAGCAACATTCCTTTGCTGCTAGAACGACCGAGCTTATTGAGCGTAATAAGTGGCAACAAAGTATTTGGTATCGCACTGAGCATGTCACCACTGAGCATGTTCACTTCGGGCAAATGGATTTATCTGCGGTAGAGCTGCCGGTTGAACAAGGAAACTTTTACTTGTGTGGCCCCATTGCTTTTATGCAGTTTGCTAAGCAACAATTACTTAATTTAGGTGTGGCAAGCGCCAATATTCATTATGAAGTGTTTGGTCCTCATGCTGAACTGTGATGGTTTAAAGACATGATGTTAAATAAAGAAAATCAATAAGGCAGATGCTGCACAACTTGGCTTACTTAAGAGCTAGTAAGCCAATATTTATTGCCAAACGGTCATAAATTTTCTCAACAGCCCCTAAGCTAATGCATACTAAACATTAACTCCTTTATCTAACAGCTCCGCCAAAGGCTTCAGCTTCATGAGGTGAAATACTCTCATCAAAACCATTTTGAGATTGAAGTTTCACATTATCGTTAATTTCCAGAGTAATTTTTCGTAGAAACCCCCTACAAGGAATATTATTCCCAAATATTGACCTAGATCAAAATAAAACTGCAACTAGTCGGCACTTTTAGCGAAAGTAAGCAAAATCGTTCCTGCTAATCCATGAAATAATTTTATTATCAACAGCATCGTTAATTCACCAAGATAATGTCACCTAAATAGTGTCATTTAAAAATAGCAAGAATTAACCAAAAACACTGAGAGTATTTCATGAGTCATTCCCCTAGCACCCCAAGCCAACCATTAAGCTTAATTTACCTAGATGCTAATGCCACAACCCAAGTTTTACCTCAAGCGGCAGCAGCGGCTATTTCTACCATGGAAACACTTTTTGGCAACCCTAGCAGTAGTCATATCAGTGGCATTCAAGCCAAGCAAATTATGGATAAAACCAGAAAGCAGGCAGAACAAGTAACGGGGGCGGGCCAGGGAAAAATAATTTTCACCAGTGGCGCCACTGAGGGAATTCAAACAGCCATCTTATCAGCATTAACCCATGCGAAGAAAAGCTTAGATAGTAATAAAAATTACACCTTACTATACGGCGCTACAGAGCATAAAGCGGTACCAGAATCTCTAAAACACTGGAATGAAATCCTTGAAATAAACGCGACCGTAAAAGCAATCCCTGTAGATAACATGGGACAACTTGATATCGACTTTATTGCCAAAGAAGTGCCTAACGCATTGATGATTTGTACCATGGCGGTAAATAATGAAACCGGCGTTTATCAAGATATAGCCCTGCTAGATAACACCATTCGTGCTAATAACCAAGATGTCGCATGGATGGTTGATTGCGTTCAAGCATTAGGTAAACAGCAGTTAGACTTAAGCAAAACCAGTATTGATTACGCGCCTTTTAGTGGTCATAAACTGTATGCTCCCAAAGGTATTGGCTACATGTACGTACGTGAAAATGCTGCTTTTACCGCATTTATTGCAGGTGGCGGCCAAGAGAGCGGGTTGCGCTCAGGTACTGAAAACTTACCAGGTTTAGCGGCTTTAAGTACTATCTTTAGCATGCTGTTAGGTGAAAGTGAAACTGCGTTCGCACCTGTTGAAACATTGCATTTATTTCGCCAGCAGCTTGTCAATGCACTGACTCAAGCATTCCCAAATATTGTCTTTAATCACCACTTTGAAAACTCAGTGCCAACCACGCTTAATTTTGCACTTCCTGGTTTTAGCTCAAAGGAAATTATGGATCTTTTTGATGCCGCTAATATTCGCGTAAGCTCTGGCTCTGCTTGTAGCTCTAAAGTAACGCGTAGTTTTGTCCTAGATGCCATGGGATTACCTGCTTGGCAAAGTGAATCAGCCATTAGAATGTCATTTGGCCCAGCGATGAGCCAAGAAGAAATAGATAACGCCTGTCAGCGTATTGCCTTTGCTGCACAAGCATTAACCCAAAGTTGTTTAACCTTGGATGAAGTGAATACAAACGCTGAGGTAATCACGGATAAAACAGAGTTAGATGGTTTGATTCAGTTTAAAGTGGGCGGTAGCTGTACTTGGTTATATGTTGATAGCTTAAGTAAATCTGCTGTCATCATAGACCCTTTACCTGAAGTCGCAGAACGTTTGAAAACCTTACTTAATTGTCGTGGCTTAACCTTAGTTGCGGTAATTGACACACATGGCCATGCTGATCATGTTTCTTGTCGGGAGAATATGGAAACAGAACAACTATCTGATCAACAAAGCGACTCGCTGGGTTGGCCCGAAAACACACCATGTCTCACTATTAACGGCATCGTTTATCACTACATCAATATAGGAGATAAGTGGCTATTAAAAGTAACAACACCCGGTCATACCGATGACAGCATCAGTTTATTATTATGCGAGCCCGTAAAAGATTCAACAAAACCTTTGAGCGTTCATTATGCTTTTTGTGGCGATCTCATTCTTATGGGTAGCCTAGGCAGAACAAACTTCCCCTGCAGTAGTGCTACTGCCATGTATGTTAGTTTACAACGACTAAATTCACTTATTGGCCCAGATACTCTTCTGTGTCCAAGCCATGATTATAATAATGAATTTACTACCAGTATTGGCGCAGAGATGTCTGTTAATTCACTTCTGGCACAAGTAATAAATAATGATATATATAGTGATGATTTTGCTCTTCAAAAAGCTAGAATGGATAAAAACATTATTGATGAAGCGGGTAGCGAGATTATGTGCGGCGCCCTGTTACTGTCTCTTATACACATCTCCGAGCCCACGAGACCGTACTAGATCTC
>CAJXPG010000123.1 GCA_913057925.1 uncultured Colwellia sp.
ATCGTCGGCAGCGTCAGATGTGTATAAGAGACAGGGGTCAGTCGGCTCAGCAGGGTCAGTCGGCTCAGCAGGGTCAGTTGACTCAGCAGGGTCTGTCGGCTCAGCAGGGTCCGTTGGCTCAGCAGGGTCAGTCGGCTCAGCAGGGTCCGTTGGCTCAGCAGGGTCAGTCGGCTCAGTCGGCTCAGTCGGCTCAGCTGGATCAGTTGGCTCAGCAGGGTCAGTTGGCTCAGCAGGGTCTGTTGGCTGAGTCGGATTAACTGGGTCCGTTATAATTAATTGCTTAACGCGAGGGTTAGTGTCTGCTTGAAACTCTTCAAGGTTAGAAAATGAGTCGTTATCTATATCTTCGGCAGCATCATCTCGATGTGCATCTAATTCATAGGTAACTTCCCAGTCATCACTCATACCGTCGTTATCGCTATCAAAACCAAGGTTTGCATAATCTGGAGCACTCACTGAAGCGTAAAAGTTTTCCCAAAGATCACTTATCCCGTTGTCGTTGGTATCAGGTAAGGCAATACCCGTAATTTCAGAATCTTCTGAGGTTTGCTCTGCTGCATCAATAGCGCGCACTATATACTCATAGCTTTGCCCAACCGTTAAACTGGTATCTGTAAAGGCTGTTTGAGCTTTCGTGAGTGGAATAATGTTCAGTGGAAATTTGTATTCATCTTCATGATGGTCTCGGCGATAAACATTATAGCCAGTAACATCAGCTTCAGAGCTCATATCCCAATTTAGCGTGATTGTTTGTAAGCCTTTTCGAACAATGAGGTTCTCAACCGAGCGTGGTGGCAAATCTTCCACCGCTTCTTTAGAAACCACAATGAGCTCAGGACCTATTTCTTCATTTGCAGATTGCTCAGCTTCGATACTGTCAATTAACTTTTTATTACCACAGCTTGAAGAAGGGTGAGATTTAAGCGCAATAGCAACTTCGGTTTGACCGGGCGCTAAACCTTCGGTGATATCAAAGTCACCCCAGCTACCCTCATAAATTTTGTCAACAAAGGCTAACTCATCACCACTACCTTCAGCTGGGATCATGCTAAGCTCTTGTGCTTTGTTAAAATCTAATTCGCTAGCGTCCCAGTTATGCGGAACGACAAAAGCACCTGTTTCATTGCTAGTACCCGCTTGGTTATTTCTGTGAACACGTAAAGTTGCTTTTTTGATGGTGCCATCAATATTTGCTAAATCAAATTTAAAATAAACAATACGAAGACTAGAGCTACTGTCTGCATCAGGAGTACATAGCTTTAAACCTTGTACGTCGTCATAAATATCTGATGGCTTGCCTTCGTCGATAAAAGTATCTGCTAACGGTTCAAGCACTGAGGTGGTTTCTACCGCTGGAATTGCCACAGTAAAGTCCCAGGTTTTACCCTGTTGTGTGCCGCCATCAGCTAAAATGGTGTCAACTCGCCAGTAATAGTTAGTATTTGCGGTTAACTCAGTCGGAGAGCAAATATTTTTCAGGTGAGTAAAGCCACTTTCTATATTAGGTAAGTTACTAATATCGCGGCCTTGTGCCGCTGCATCAGCCCCTTCAAATCGGCACTCTTCAGTTAACTGATTGAGGTTTGTACCTAGATAAACAATATGACCAACAGCGTCTTGTGCTGGTAACCACATTAAGTCAGTGTCAGTTTTTGCACTTTGTGTGTGGTTTCTCGGTACTGGCATTGCGGCAATTGATTGGTAACGGTAACCAGGGATCCAATACTCAAGCGTATTATCAAGATCATATTCGTAAGCACCAATATCTGGAGCCATACCTGCGATTGGATCGTCAAGAATAACAGCACTATCAATTGCGACACCAACATTTGGCACCGCAATCCCATTCATTCCTACGACTGGGATACTTGCTGATATACCTTGGTCAATAATTTCTGTTGAACTCGCTTTCGGACGAAAATCAAAGTTTTCAGGATCACGAAGTCTAGAAGCTGCAGTGTCACTTGCCGAACGAGGCGTGAAAGCGCCTCGAGACATAGGTCCCTCATTCATATCTAAATTAGGTCTATCTGATACTACACCAAAGCCATTCCAATTCGATACGATATTGGCAGGTTTCACCAATAACGGCAGTGGTGAATGCGGATCTGAAGAAATACCACTAGATAGGTTATTGTAAACATAACTATTTTCATTTTCTTCAGGATGAATTAGTCCATTTTCATCAACATCAGGACTGCCATCGCCTTTACCATCAGCACCATCTTCATCAACCCAGCTTTCTGAGGTGACTTTGAACATAGTTTTGCTTGATTGTAGCGGGAATACTGTGGTGTTATTACTTACCGTATGATAATCGCCTTTGATATTACCATGCGCTGATACGTTCATTGCTACAGTGTGATGATCAATACCACCAACGCCGTCGTTACCATCCCAACGACCTAAACCTTTTAACGCATCCACCGCCCAAATATGATGGCGCTCTGTACCATTACTTGCACCCGTTTCAAAATTGCCGCCTTTACACTGAAAGGCAGTACCATCTTGTTGGAAGTAACCAAAACTTGAAACATGAGACCATGAAACATCAACCGAGCCATGTTTAGCCATTACCTTTGAACCATTAGTATGCATGGTATTTCGGGTAAAAGTAGAATCACAGTTACTATTCATGATCAAAACCATTTGAGCTAAACCTGTGTAGCTCCAATGGTGAAAGATATTGTTAATGATATGATTATCATGCATGCCACAGTTACTGCTACCATTCATATCAATCATGGCATCACCGTGGGCAAAAACATTGTTTTTAATGAGGTAGTTTGAGCCTTTTAAGCGTGTTGAGCCTTCACCAGAATCAGAGCCCGCTTTATCACCCTTGGTAATGTTTTCTTCGCCTTTATAGCTATGTAAACCTAACATGCGAGGATACCAAGAAGGGTATAAGAACTCATTATCTTCAATGGTAATGAAATTACAGTCAGCTTCACATTTAATGGTGGTGCCAAAAAACTCTAAGCCTTTTAGGGTGATATGATCACTACCGTTTAAGTTCATCGCCCAAGACTGAGTTTTACCTCGAACGCCTTTTCCTGTTGGGTTTTGTCCATCTTCAGGCCATAACCACACTTCACCAGTGGCTTTATCAAAATACCATTCACCCGGTTGATCAAGGGCATTTTTATGTTCAACTAAAAAATAACCGGCATTTTGATCATGCGGGTCTACCACTGAGCGGTGGGTAATTTCATTTGAACCGGCACTGTGACCATCTGGCTCAATACCACGAGAGAATTGTGTTTCAGAGTGGTAGTTAAGAATTAATGAACCACCAGAAAAGTTGAGCTCATTGCCACCTTGGTCTTGTGCAGGTAGAGCAGCTAAGTTTTGATAAGCTGGGTTATTTTCAAGTGTATGTAAATTGTATCCAGTGTCTTTTGATGTCAATACACTCGAATCATATCCAGCAACTTTCTGGGCAACCCAGTTGTTTTTCATAAAACCCCAAGTACCGCCCATGTCCCACCATGAACCATCAACGGGGGTTCTATTATCAGTTTTAAATTGAATTTCGCCCGTTGGGTGACCGGTGTCTAAATCATAATTTGGCCAGCGAGCAGGGATCATCATTTTGTAATCACCATCGGCATTACCGTCAGCAAACCACAATTGCCATACACCTTTTACAACACTACCGTCTTCACTATCGGTAGCACCATCGTCATCATTGATTAAGTCAATGTCTATCGTGGTTTTGAAACAGTGATTTGCACAATTTGGATGGCCTGCATCAGTTAATGGCGTCCAAGTTTCACCGCCTATATCCGCTAAAGCATAAGAGCCATCAATAACAACTCGCTCATCATTATAGGCTGTGATGGTAATAGGTTGGCCATCAGCACCATTAACGCCTGCAAAATCAACATATTCATGATAACGACCAGCACGTAAATATATAGTATCGCCAGCAGTTGCTTGACCTAATGCTTGTTGAATTGTCGCGAATGGACTTGCTAATGTTCCTGAATTGTTATCATTGCCGCTTGTATCGACAAAAATGTCAGTAGCTAAGGCATTAAAGCTACAAGTTGCAGCAAATAAAAGAGAAATTGAAGCTCTAACGCTAAACTTATCCTTCTTTTTGAAATGGGCTAGGCTGTCAGAGTTTAGAATATTCGGCATTGCTACTTCCTTTAATTTATTTTTATAAATTCTGCAAAAATTAGTAAACCTATAGCTAAATTTAAAAACTTAGTGATAGTTTGTTGTTATTATTAATATTAAACACTTAAGTTAAAGATTAAATTTACATTAGAGCAGCAAGGTTAGCAACTAAAAGGTGGCTTTTATATTTAAAGTTCACATTCTTATTCAGGTGAACAGAAGGGAGTATGGTGAGTTATTATAATTAAGTTGTTGGTTTGATGAGGGTTTTGGCTGGGAATCGAATCTAAAAAGTATTAATAGGGGATGATTGAAAGAATTTGGTCGTCCATTTGACGACCAAGAAAATCCAGCTAACCTAAGGGAGTCTTACCCTAATTGAGGTTAGATAGCATAATAACGTTATAAAACCCTTTCACCTGCCACGCTACGGAAATAGCGTAAACGTGAACGAGGATCTGCTACAGGAACATCATGATTAAGTGCCCAGATCATAGCTCCGCCATAACCATTATCTTTTAAAAACTGCATTTTATCTTGCACGCTTTTATTGCTGTTATTGTATTTTAGCGTCATTAAATATTTTGGATCATCAGCAGCGGGTACTTTGAAGATATCTTCTTCATCGGTAACTTCAATCATATTGACCAAGTCGCGATAATCGACAGAAGCTCTTTTTGAACCTTTACGAATGGCCACTTCTTTGCCATAAAAGGCAAAGCCACCATATATTTTTTCTTTCGGCACTTTGTGCTCTTTTACTAATAAAGATAAGCCTTTTTTGAATTGTTCAGTTGTTGTGGTGTAATTCATCACATTGATTTGATCTAACAAGTCATGATGCTGCTCTAAAAACTTGCGTGCATGTTTGCGCTTAACACCAAAAGCTCCAGAGATAAGTATGCCTTCTGGTTTTAATGCCTTGTTTAGCGCAGTATAAATTTTGGCAAGTAATACAATATCTTCATCATTAGATGCATGTTCATAGTCTACATCTACGCCACCAATACCATGCTTAAGACATAGGTCGCGAATGTGTTCAGCAAATATATCTTGTTTGTTATTGCGTACTAGTTGATTAAAATACTTTTCTTTTTTCCCCATGCCATTAATGCCTAGGGTTGTTTTGACTTTATGTTTGTTAGCGTCTGATACTAGCTTATTTATCATTTCGGTGGTTAAACCTGCACCACTGTTACGCCTATAGGTTACATTGCCTGTTTTATCATCCACTGAAACAATATTAATTTTTCCTGAATCGGGCTCTGCCGCGACCGCAAAAATAACAACTTCATCCAAGTATTTCATCGCTTGGGGATCATAATGCTCCCAACCACCATTGAACCAAAATGCCATAATGGGTAAAGAATCTTTTTTTACAGCAAGCGCGTGAAAACTTAATAATAACGATAAAACTATTAAGCCTAATTTGGTTTTCATAAACGATTATCCTTCTTTTGAATGCTTGGTCATTCATTTAAATGAAAAGGTCGCCGATGTTGGCGACCTTTTATTATTGCTAATTTAATAGCCTATATATTAGGTTATTAAACAAGCTTGGGAGCTGTTATTACATGCCGGTAATCTGCACATTATCAACTTCAGCACGTTCAGTATTTTTATCAGCATTGGTGACAAAACGTACTTGTAAATTAGTCGAACTTGGTAAGCTAAAACTTACCGTAGTGTATGTTGTCTCTAGGGTTTGCTCCATTACAACCCAGTTACTACCATCGGTTGAATATTCTACAAGTAGAAACTCTCCTGCATCGTAGCCTGCTGTTCTACGGTCATACGTCAGCGTTGCACCTGTAACAGCAGAAGTATCAAGGGTTAATTGCATGCTTGATGAATTCTTTAAGCGCGCTCCTTTACTGCCGGTATTTTTTGCTGCACTGATGATGGCAACCGTACCTGTTGTTGACCATTGATCGGCATTGCCACTTTCAAAATCATCAGTAAACAAGGTTTCAGTCGTACCACCACTTTGAGGGTCGCTGCCGGCTTTAAACTCGTCTAAGTTTGATAAACCGTCACCATCAGGGTCAAGTTCGGCATCATTAACGGTACTATCTAAACCATTATTTTCTTCCCAACTATCCGTCATACCATCAGCATCGTTATCAACTAATGTTACCGCAAGTATCGTGGTGTTATATGATTCTTGACCTGCTTCATCTATTGCTCTAACCACGTACTGGTAAGGTAAACCAATTAACAAAGTATCATCGGTTAACGTTAACGTAGAGGCATCTAAAACAGCTGGGTTTAATGACGAAACAAAGAAATCTTCATGATTTTGACGACGATAAACATTGTAGCCCACCACGTCTGCTTCGTTCACTGCAGTCCAGTTAAGTGTTACTGAGTTATCGTTTGCCGTAATAGTAGCTGGGTCTGGCGCTGCTGGTCGTGTATCAACAATATCAGTGGTGTAATCAACTAATAGCTCTGGTGCAAAGGCTGACTCTTTTGAATCAATACCACGTGTTGAATCTTGCATTTCGCGAGAAATTGCAAAAGATACCGTGCCATTGTTAACCATTCCGGCGGTTACGTTAAAGTGGCCCCAAAGTCCTGAAAAGATATCACCCGTTTTCAGTAAGTCAGTTTTTTCAGGCTTGTTATCCCATGTTACCGTTGCTGATTCCCAGCCACTATCAGTCATCGCATAAACTTTAACGCCTTGTACGTTAGCGCCTCCGTCTTTACGATGTAAGCGTAGTGTTGCGTTTAGAATTGTCACCGCTTCAAAATCAACCTCTGATGCTGCAAGGTCAAACTTCACGTAAGCAATTTGCTCACTTTTTGTTTCAGGGGTTTGTGGTACACGAAAGTATACTGTGCTCGCACTGTCATAGTTTTTGGTATTGTTGAATGAATCAACATAAGTATCAGCCGATACAATGAGTTTCTCTTGTGAAACAGTAATGGGTTCACTGACGCTAAATTGCCATTGTTCGCCAGTAACAACGCTTGCGTCTGCTAGTACAGTATCTACGCGCCAGTAATAGGTTACACCTGCTGTTAATGAACCAGGGCTAACAATATTGTTTTCTGGGTTAGTGATATTGGCAATTTCGGCTAACGATGATGGGTTAGTACCAAAGTATACTTTATGACCAGCCGCTTCGCGTGCTGCTAACCACATTAAATCAGCCGTAGGTTGAGCAGTGGTCGTTAAGTTACTTGGCACAGGTGTTAACGCGGTATCTTTAGCTTGGAAGCCAGGGATCCAGTAATGTGTATCACCAAATTCATAAGGACCAATATCGGGTGCTGAACCAATAAAGCCATCTGTTGCGCCAGCAATAACCGTACCTGTATCAATGATATCAGTTGCAGTCGCTTTAGGACGGAAATCAAAGTTAGCAGGGTCACGCAAACGTGAAGCGATAGTGTCGTCAAAACCTGTTTGATCAACAAACGCGTTCCAGTTAGTCCCTTGATAAGGTGTAATTAATGGTACATATTCATGGCTGTTGCCACTAATACCTTCACTTAAGTTGTTATAAACACGGGTAATAGTATTACGTTCTTCAGTACCTGCACCATTTTCATCATTAAGCTTAGTCATAGGGAAACTTGGATCTTCACCCCACAAAGCTAAGTTATTGTAAACTGAATGGTCATCACCCTTAAGGTTAGAGTGTGAAGGCACGTTAATGGCTACTTGATATTGGTCTGTACCATTTACACCATCTGAGCCATCCCAACGAGAGGCACCTTTTTTAGCATTATGGACCCAAATTCTTTCGCGCACTACGCCATCACTTGAACCACCGTATCCGTTACCCCCTTTACACTGAAACGCGACACCGTCTTGTTGGAAGTAACCCCATTGGTAAGCGCGTGACCAAGTCACATCTACTCGACCATGTTTAAGCATAACTTTAGAGCCGTTTGTATGCATAGTATTGCGGCTAAAGGTTGAATCTTCATTACTGTTCATTTTGAACAGCATTTGAGACATACCAGTAAAACTCCAGTGATGGAATAAGTTATTGATAACATGGTTGTTAGAGCCAGCAGCGTTCATGTCAATCATGCCGTCACTGTAGGCAAACTCGTTATTTTTAATCAGGTAGTTATTACCTTTTAAAATAGTGGCACCGTCACCTGCTTCAGAGCCTGCTGATGGTGTTTCTTTATCTTCACCAAAGTAACTATGTTCACCTAAAATACGTTTAAACCAAGTAGGGTAGAAGAACTTGTTATCTTCAAGGGTGATATTATTACAGTCAGCTTCACATTTAATTGTTGTGCCAAAAAATTTTAAGCCTTTTAACGTAACAAAGCTTGTCCCAGCAAGGTCCATCGCATAAGACTGTGTTTTACCACGGATATTTTTACCTGCTGGTGATTGTCCATCTTCAGGCCATAACCATACTTCACCGGTTGATTTGTCGTAGTACCATTCACCAGGTTGATCTAATGCGCCTTTTGCTTCAACCATAAAATAACCTTGGTTTTTATCCCAAGGATTAATCACAGATTCATGGGTAATGTCATTTGAACCTGCTGCATGGCTAGTGATGTTACGGGAAAATTGTGTTTCTGAATGGTAATTCAAGATAATTGAACCACCAGCAAAACTGACATTTTCACCTGCTAAGTCTTGATAGTAGCTATCACTGGTTAGAGTATGAGTACCGTTGTTATTATCTTGTTCATCTAAAGTGCTGGTCATGTGGCCCCAAGTGCCGCTCATGTCCCACCAAGATTTATCTTTAGGATCAATTTTATTCGCTTTTAACTGCATTGCTTCGGTTGGATGACCGGTTGTTGGATCATAATTAGGCCAACGAGCAACAATTTGCATTCGCTCATCAACCCATAATTGCCATACATCTTTGTTAATTGTGGTTTTATAGATGTTTGGGTTACTAGTGAGTGTTGTCCAAGTATTACCATCTAAATCAGCTAATGATTCAGAGCCATCAATCACAGCTTCTTCATTATTATAAGCTGTGATAGTTATTGGCGAACCACTATTACCGTTTTGACCGGTAAAGTTTACAGCTTCATAATATCGGCCTTCACGTAAATAAATAGTGTCGCCAGCTTGTGCTTTATTTAAAGCTGCTTGGATACTTGCTAAGGGGGTAGTTATCGTGCCAACGTCTTGATCATCACCGTTTTGAGCAACAAAAATATCAGCTGCTAGGGCGTTAGACATAGGCGCTGATAAGCATAACAGTGGCACCAGTATTTTGGCGGGTTGCATTAACTTGCTAGTCAAATGATTCGACTGGACCTGTTTTATGTATTTTTTCATATGGCTTACTCTTATTGTAGTTTTAATTATTTTTCTGAGTAGTAAGCATCCTGCTCTTAGCATGCGTATTAAATCACCATCAATACACAGGGTATTCTGGCCAAACTGTATCGTTTGGCATTACACCTTCCTGGAAGTAATGTCGTTTATGCTGTTGATTACACTAATGAGATAAGCGCTACTTTTTGATTACGCCTTTCTGTTAAATATTAAGTCGTTACCGTGTGGCTATTATTTAAAATATACTTTGTAAAGTAATGTAAATATGCTTAATTCAAGCTCTTTGTCATGATAAGTGTGTCTATTCTTTACAAAAGACTATCCCTTTCTTTCTGATATAGTCAATGTTTTTTTTAATAACTGTGTGTTTTTTTTCCAAGTTGTTAAGGATTACGGTAAAACCAAATTAGCTAATACGATGGCTTGAGATAAATTTGCCTAACTTCGGTGGCCGAAGCTTTTTATATTTCAATGATTTTAATATCAATGAACACCTAGCAAAGAGGATTAAGTAGCAGCGATGAAGTTGATACAAAGACGAATGAACAAACGGACGTTAAAAAAATGGTTCATCACCCATAGTTTGCTTGTTATAAGTGGTTTCTCTTCAATGGCAGGAGCTATAGGTGATGGACTTGATAAAGCTGCAGCTAGCCAACCTAACATTGTTGTCATTATGTCTGATGATCATGCAACTAATGCGATATCTGCTTACGGAGGAAGGTTAAAAGGTGTTTTTAAAACACCGAATATTGACCGGATTGCTAATAGTGGCGTCAGACTTAACGGTTTATATGCCAGTAACTCTATTTGCACCCCCAGTAGAGCAACAATACTTACTGGGCAGTATTCTCATATCAATGGCATAAAAACATTAGGTGGCGTTATTGATAAAAAAACGCCAACACTCGCACATGAATTACAAGGTTTAGGTTACCAAACGGCGGTTATTGGTAAGTGGCATATTAAAAGCGAGCCTTATGGTTTTGATTATTACAATGTTTTACCGGGGCAGGGGGATTACTACAATCCTAAGTTTAAAGAGAAGGGCACCCCTTGGCAAAAAGGCAAAACAGGCGGTAAAAAAATAAAGGGTTATGTAACCGATATCACCACGGATTTGAGTTTACAGTGGCTTGATGGTCGTGATAAAAGCAAGCCGTTTATGTTGATGCTCAATAATAAGGCACCTCATGGTCCATGGACACCAGCAAAGCGTCATCTTGGCCAATTTGATGACGTGACTATTCCTGAACCTGAAAGCCTACTTGTTCGAGGTAATCATGGGCCCGGAAAAGAGGTTGTTGTTGATGGCATTGAAGGTTTCCAGTTTGGCTCATCGATTTCAAGACGCTGGGATCAGAGAAGCTTTACCCGACGAAGCTTGTATAAAGGCAGTAAGAAAAAAGTCACCTTAAGCGATGGCTCTGTGGTTAAAGTGGCGAAAAAATTGCCTGAACTTGATGCTGATGGACTAACCCAAGAAACTAAGCGGGCTTATCAAATGTACTTGAAAAATTATTTAGGTACAGTATCGGCTGTTGATGAAAATGTCGGTCGAGTACTTGATTACCTTGAAAAAAATAACTTAACAGATAACACCATTATTATTTATACCTCTGATCAAGGCATGATGCTGGGTGAGCATGATTATGGTGATAAGCGTTGGATTTACGAAGAGTCTAGCCGTATGCCATTTGTGGTGAGTTACCCTAAAGTGCTCAAAGAAAAACAAGTGATAGATAAACTATATACCAACGCTGATATTGCTCCAACGCTACTCCACTTTGCTGGAAAAGAAACACCAAGTTATATGCAAGGTAAAAGCTTTGCTGACAGTTTGAAGAATCCCCAAAATGCCCAAGGCCACGACGCTATTTATTATCGTTATTGGTTACATATGGCGCACCACTATAACCCAGCCCACTATGGTATACGCACTGAAGATTATAAATTGGTGTTTTTTTATGGTTTACCGATAAAAGCAGGAAGTAAAAAGACTCCGGCTACACCGCCTTACTGGGAAATGTACGACATGAAAAATGACGTACTTGAAATGAATAATATTTATAACGATAAAAAGTATCGAGAGATTCGAGAGCAATTAAAAACACAATTATTAGCACTCAAAGATGAACTCGGTGATACCGATGAAGATAACACCGCATTAATGGCTATTCGCCAAAAGCATTGGAATTAAGGTAGGCATATGAAATTTAAACCGAGTTATTTATTTTGTTGTTTAGTTGGTATGTCCTTTATGTCAACGGCGACGTTAGCTAAAGAAACACCCCCTCAGGTATATCAAGCCAATTGGGAGTCGTTAAAAAAACACAAAGTGCCACAATGGGCGCAAGATGCAAAATTTGGCGTTTATGCACATTGGGGCGCTTATTCAGTTTCAGGGAAATGGAATTATTCCAACCCAAACTGGGGTAATGCTTATATTACTCCTTACAAGGGAATTTACTCAGATAAAAAAACCAATGAAGCGCGCAAACTGTTTGAAGAAAACGTAGGTAAAGTTGAGCAAGGTTTTGGTTATAAAGACTTAGCTGCGCAATTTACCGCGAAAAATTTTGATGCCAATAAATGGGCAGACTTAGTAGAAAAATCTGGGGCAAAATACGCGGGGCTTGCTGCCGTTCATCATGATGGTTATGTACTGTGGGACAGTGAATACACAGACTTTAGTGCCGGAAAACTTGGCGCTAAACGTGATTTATTTGGTGAACTGTTAACTGCATTTGAAGACCGAGGCTTAAAAACCATTGCCTCTTTTCATCATGCTCGCACCTATAAACATTATGCAAAGCTGATCAGAAAATTAAAAAAGGCAGGGGCTGAAAATGTCGACTTGCTTGATGAGCAGTATCGTAACTTTTATTGGTTTGCTGGTGATGAGGAATCTTTTGCTAAAAAGCGTTATGACTTAACTAAAGAAGTGATTGATAAATATCAACCTGATGTACTGTGGTTTGATGGAGGAGGCGGTAAGTTTGGTACGGAGCGTATTTTAGCTGATTATTTCAATATGGCTGAAGCAGCCGGTAAAGAGGTGTCAGTACACAACAAAGGTAACTTCCCTGAGCAGTTTGGTGTGTATTCCTATGAAAATGGCTATAATCGTCCATTATATGTCAATTGGCCATGGGAAGATGATACGCCATCAGCAACTGGTTGGTGTGATTGGCCATGGTTTAGTGCCATAGAATATAAAAAACCAAGAGACCTTGTCGTAAGACTAGTTGACCTTGTTGCCCGTAATGGCGGTTTATTATTATCACTTAATCCACGTCCTGACGGCACTTTTGATAAAGGCCAAGAAGACTTGTTAATTGGTATGGGGCAGTGGCTTAAGCAAAATGGTGAAGCGATTTACTCAACCGTCCCTTGGAAGATATACGCAGAAGGCAATACTGAACGTTTAGATTATTTTGAAGTCGGCAAAAATGGTCAAAAAGGCCGTGCTATTCAACCTGATACCAGTCGTTTAAATGAAGAAGATGTAAGGTTCACTCGTAATGGTGAAAATCTCTATGCCACAGTTTTAGGTGTGCCGGCGTCAGGGAAAGTATCAATAAAATCCTTAGCTGAAAAAGTCAGCGTTTCTACTGATAATGAAGTTAAATCGGTCGAACTCTTAGGTCATGGCTTGGTCAAGTGGACGCGGGATCAAGAGTCACTAACGATTGATTTGCCGAAAAAGCTACCAAACGAATGGGCGCTGTCTTTTAAAGTCAATGTAGTAGGCGAGCTAGATAAAACCCAACCAGCAGTTACCTCAACAAAAATGAAAATGCCAAAACAAACGTAATATGACTTTGGTTTGGTGGTAATCAACCTGCTTCTTAAGTGCCTTATGATTTTATAAGGCACTTAAGGGCGGAAGCGTCATAGAGATCACTATCTGTCTCTTATACACATCTGACGCTGCCGACGATCTACTCTGTGTAGAT
>CAJXPG010000124.1 GCA_913057925.1 uncultured Colwellia sp.
GGCAGCGTCAGATGTGTATAAGAGACAGCCTTTAAGGTGATGAGGATATTTGTAGCTCTATGAGTGAAATATCCAACTCGTTAAAAACCTCGGTATACTCTTTAGGGAAATCATCCCGTATATAATTTCTCACCACTTTACCATTGCCACTTTCGGCTACTAATATAAAACCTAGCCACTTTTGTTTAGCAACCGCTATAGCGGAGGTTTGCTGTTCTTGATAATTTTGTTGCCAGTAATAATTGAGATCATTGTTTGTAATGTTGATGGCATGCCACGATTCTTTTGAGTTGATGTTTACTTTAAAAGGGTAGGCTGCATAAAGGGTCTTTTGCTTAGAATTCTGGTGATTTTCACCATATAAAATTAGGGTGAAATGTGCCTGTTCAGATAATAAATTTGTAAATTTATTGGCATTTGTTTCGTTAGGAATGTTGATATTCTGTTGGGAGTTGCTCAACCACTTGTTGTTTTCACTTAGCGCCTCAAAGTCAGCATTAATGATACTTTGTTCAGGTGACAGTTTAAGCTTAAAGTGTAGTTGGGAAAGTTGTTGAATCTGCAAATTAAGGTGAGCAAGTGACACTTCAAAGCCATTACTGTGTTGTTGATCCCAGTTAACTAACTTCTTTACTAGGGTTATTTCATAAAAAGGTTTACTTGATGAGGAAGCAAGTTTCTTACTAAGTTGGTATTTATGTGAGGGGTGACTAAGCGCAGCATAATCGCCGTGTTTTTCGCCAATGTGATTCCAACTACTGATCTTACTACTTTCAATGAAAGTTAGCTTGGTTTTCGTTACTCTCTCTGCGCTACTGAAAAATGGAAGGCATAAGGTCAAAAAGAATAAGCTTGATAGTTTCATTGAGTAGGATAACTTATTTTCTAAATAAATTATCCTACGTTCTCTTATGCATTGCTGCAATCAATTATCGCTATTTACCGCTATGCCCATGTCATTTTGCCAAGCCTTTAATTTTTCCATTAATTCTTTGGCTATTTGGGGTTTTGTCTTGGTGATGTTAATTGTCTCACCAATATCTTGATTAACATTATAAAGTTCAATATTGCCTGAATCGTACCAGTTTATTAATTTGTGAGTACCATCGTTAATAACTGTGCCGCTAGGTGTGCCGCAAACCCGAGCTAAATGACCTTGGGTTTTAAAGTGCCAGAACATAGGTGAACGAGCTGCTTGGCCTTTACTGAGTAGAGTATCGGCGTAACTTTGACCATCTAGGTGTACTGATTCTTGCTCAGGTATAGAGGCTAAATTTAGCAGTGTAGGGAAGTGATCTGGTCCAGTAACGGCATGATTACTTACTGAATTAGCAGCAATATTTCCAGGCCATTTCACCACTAATGGTACACGAATACCTCCTTCATACAACCAACATTTACCAGCCTTTAGTGGTAGATTTGAGGTAGCCTTACCACCATAGGCTGTGGTTTTTGTGCTTTCACCGCCATTATCAGAGGTAAATACAATAATAGTATTGTCACTTAGGTTTAATGCTTCAAGCTGTTTAACTATATTACCTAAACTGTCATCTATGCTTTTAACCATACCAGCATAAGTGGCGTTATCTTGATGCATTTTTTGTTTTGCAGGGCCTAATGCTTTATAGGCAGGGCCGGAAAACTCATGTTTATCGATACGTTGCTGTGCTTGTTTTTTATCAACTTCTTTTGACTCTATTGGCACATGTACGGCGTAATGTGAAAGATATAAAAAGAATGGCTTGTCTTTATTTTTTCTAATAAAGGCATTTGCTTTATCGGTGAGTGAATCGGTCAGATAGTCGCCTTCCTTATCGACTAAATCTAAGCCAGGTACTTTTTTGTCGTTGTCGTTATCACCATATGGATAAAAGTAATGTGCTGGTGCGCCCTTATCATGGCCACCAACATTGACATCAAAACCTTGGTTTTGAGGATAAGCACCTTGTTTACCTAAATGCCATTTACCGGCAAAAAAGGTTGCGTAGCCATTTTCTTTAAAAGATTCTGCCATGGTCTTTTCTTTTGGTGGCATAACGCCGTATTGCTTACTTTTTTTGATGCGAGCGGGATATTTTCCTGTCATTAGGGCAAAACGTGAGCCAATACATAAAGGATGGGCGGCATAAGCTCTATTGAAAGACATGCCCTCTGCAGCTAAGGCATCAATATTAGGTGTTTGATATATCTTGGAGCCATTGCTGGCGGTATCTGCCCAACCTAAATCATCAACTAAAAAAAACACTATGTTAGGTTGCTCTTGAGCAATTACTGATGTTGGCAGAATAAATAAATAAAGCGCAAACATCATGAGTTTTATAGGTATAAATAAGGGGGATTTCATTGTGACTCCTACAGCTAAGAAATAAATAGTATCAAACTATCTTGTCAGTTAATAATTTTGCTGGCTATCAGGAAAGCCTCATTTTACTGTTTCTAAAGTGTTTGAGTTGTAGTTTGTAAAGGTACTAATGTGACTGTGAAATGAATATTTTGCAGGTGATGGGAATATAGAGAGCTCTAATAAACAGCTGTTTTAACTCTGTTTATTCATGCTTTAACTTTCTGTAGAAACTATAGGATTAAGAGTAAAATAGCCTCTACCAAAGCTTTGGTTATCTTAGTCACAAGTCTTTTAAACTTCACCATGGCATATGCAGAGAGAGTCTTTCAAGAAGAGTTGCCATATATTAGATAATTAAGTCGTTTTAAAAAACTTCTTTGATTGTCAATAACAAGTAATTAAAGTCATGAGTAAATCAAAATTTCACATTAAATGAACAGCGAATTAATATTCTGTATTACATAGTCTATGGCGCTATGGGAGCGAAAGCTAGATAGGCTTTTTACTCTAATTCTTTCGATTACCCCAATCAGAGAAGAAAATCGTTCCCTCTTGATGTAAACCCAATTGACTATCTATTCGCAAAAGAGGTCAAGCAATATGACTTCACAATAGTTTATGAAAAAGAATCTCTTTTCGAGTAAAGTATTTCACACACATGCAATCATTTTCATTTTCAATTTCTAAAAATATTAAAACGGTAAGCAAGGTCTCACATTAATATGAGGTTATGGTTTTCTAAGTGCTGTAACCTAGACAAGTTAAGGGAGTTGTATATTATAAGTTCTCAGGTTGCCGTGAAATCTCAAGTTAAATGGCAGTAATCAAAAAATAGAGCTTTTAACGCGCTTGTGCAGCAGCAAACTTCTGGTACAATCAGTTGATAAATTTTTACCCACTCACATCTATCATTAGGTAACTAAATTCAATGGTCATTAAAGCTCAAAGCCCTGCAGGATTTGCCGAACAATATATCGTTGAATCTATTTGGAATGGTGGTTTTCCTCCTGGTTCAATTTTACCCGCCGAACGTGAACTTTCTGAATTAATAGGTGTAACAAGAACTACGCTAAGAGAAGTGTTGCAGCGTTTAGCTCGAGATGGCTGGTTAACTATCCAACATGGTAAGCCGACCAAAGTAAATAATTTTTGGGAAACTTCTAGCTTAAATATCTTAGAGACTTTAGCGCAATTAGACCAAGAAGGTATTCCTGATTTAGTTGATAACTTATTGTCTGCTCGTACAAATATCAGTGCTATATATGTTCGTGGTGCGTTAAAAAACAACCCTGAAAAAGCAATAGAGTCACTACAGGGGTATGCTGATATTGAAGATACCGGCGAAGCGTTTACTCAATTTGACTATCAATTAAATAAAGATTTAGTGGTTGCTTCAGACAACTCTATTTACTTGTTAATTCTTAATGGCTTAAGTGGCTTATACTCTCGTATTGGTAACTTATATTTCGCCCACCCTAAGGGGCGTGAAATTTCAAGAAACTATTACCAAGCTTTAATCGACTTAGCTAAAGCTAACCGCTTTGATGATGCTATTTTTGCCGTACGTAAATACGGTGTTGACTCTGGAGCACTATGGAGTGAACTTAAGGATGATGTTTTAAAAGAGCTTTCTGAAGATTAAAGCGCTTTTAAAGTAATACTGTTAAACGCAAAAAAGACGATATTAATCGTCTTTTTTCTTTTGTGGGCAGCTGGCAATTACTTTATCTTCACCTGATTTAGTTTCTTGGATAATTTTTACATCAAAATGCCATAAATAATGCAGGTGCTTTAATACTTCATCCTTAGTGTTGCCTAATTCGATGTCATTATGTGGTGTGTACCTTAGTGTTAAAGCGCGATCACCATCAATATTGGCATCGACCACTTGAATATTAACCTCAATATTACTTAAGTTATATTGGTTCGCTAAATTCTCTCGTACTTTCTTATAACCTTGAGCATTATGAATCGCACCAATTTCTACATAGTTATTGTCACTATCATCATGTATATGAAACAATTTAAAATCTCGAATCAACTTAGGTGATAAGTATTGGCTGATAAAGCTTTCATCTTTAAAGTTTTCCATAGCAAAGTGAATTGTATCAAGCCAGTTACTGCCAGCAATTTCAGGAAAGTACTCTTTATCTTCTTCCGTTGGGTTCTCACAAATCCTTCGAATATCAATAAACATATTAAAACCTAATGCATAAGGGTTTATACCTGAGTAGAACTTACTATTGTATTCAGGTTGTGCGACAACATTGGTATGACTATGTAAAAACTCTAGCATAAACTTATCTGTCACTAAGCCCTCATCATATAAATGGTTTAAAATTGTGTAATGCCAAAAGCATGCCCAACCCTCATTCATCACTTGTGTTTGTTTTTGCGGATAAAAGTATTGGGATATTTTCCTAACAATGCGAACTATCTCTCGTTGCCAAGGTTTGAGTAATGGCGCATTTTTTTCAATAAAATATAAGATATTTTCTTGTGGTTCTTTCGGAAAACGATATTTTGTTTCACTCTCTTTCTTTTCTTTTTGCGGCACTGTTCGCCATAGTGCATTTACTTGTGACTGCAAGTATTCAGCACGTTCAGATTGTCGCTTGAGTTCTTCATCTAATGATATTTTTTGTGGGCGTTTATATCGGTCAACTCCGTGATTCATTAAAGCGTGGCAGGCATCTAAAGTAGATTCAACTTCACTGATACCATATTTTTGTTCGCATTCAGCAATATAGTTTTTAGCAAACAATAGGTAATCAATGATTGAGCTAGCATCGGTCCACGATTTAAATAAATAGTTACCCTTAAAGAAAGAGTTATGACCATAACAAGCGTGGGCCATGACTAATGCTTGCATTGTCATGGTATTTTCTTCCATTAAATAAGAAATACAAGGGCTAGAATTTATCACTATTTCATAAGCTAAACCCATTTGCCCACGTTTATAGTTTTGCTCTGTTTGAATAAACTTTTTACCAAATGTCCAGTGGCTATATCCAATGGGCATACCAACACTGGCATAGGCATCCATCATTTGCTCAGCGGTGATCACTTCTATTTGATTGGTGTAAGTATCTAACCGGTAATAGTCGGCAACTCTGGCGATTTCCTGTTGATATTGATCTAATAAATCAAACGTCCAATCAGGTCGATCGTCTAATGGCGTTACCTTTGTTTTTTCTACAGTATTAGTTGGCATAGTCATTAATCACCTATTCATTAGGTTAATAGCTAGGTTAAGTCGTAAAGAGTAAAACGGTTTACATTAAGCCGCACTGCTTTGAGTACTTTTTTTGAAAAGCTCTCTAAATACCGGATAAATATCCTCAACAGACTTTATATGCTGCATGGCGAAGTTATCAGTGGATTGTTCTACTTGCTGATAATGCTTCCAAAGCGTTTGATGTGCTCTTTGGGTGATTTCTATGTAACTAAAATAGCGACTTTTAGGTAATATCTGTTGCTCTAAAATTGCTTGGCAACGAGGAGAGTCATCTGCCCAATTGTCGCCATCAGAAGCTTGCGCACCATAAATGTTCCACTGATTATCGCTATACCGCTCGGTGATAATATCGTTCATCAACTCTAAGGCGCTAGATGCAATGGTGCCACCCGTTTCTTGAGAGTAGAAAAACTCCTGCTCATCTACCTCCTTGGCTTGGGTGTGGTGTCTAATATAAACCACATCAATATTTTTGTAGGTACGGCTAAGAAATAAGTACAATAAAATATAAAAACGTTTAGCCATCTCTTTAGTTGCTTGATCCATCGAGCCTGAAACATCCATTAAACAGAACATAACCGCTTTTGATGTTGGAACGGCTTGTTTAGCATAATTTCTAAAGCGCAAATCAAAGGTATCAATAAAAGGTACCTTGGCAATCTTATTCTTTAAGGCTTCTATTTCACTTATTAAACTGCGTTTCTTTTGAATGTTATCGTGTTTATCTTCGTTAAGCGCTGTAAGTTGCTGCTCAAGTTCTTTAAGCTTTCTACGTTTGGACGATGTCATGGCGATACGCCGAGCTATAGAGCCTTGGAGTGACTTAACAATATCAATATTTGACGGCATACCCTCAGCGCAATAACCACTTCGAACGGTTTTGTATTCAATTAATTTATCAAGTTGGTTCTTTTCTAAATTAGGCAACTCTAAATCTTCAAAAAGTAAATCAAGGTACTCCTCTTTGGAAATAGAAAAAGTAAATTCATCTTCCCCTTCACCGCTATCACTCGCATCACCTTGGCCAGCACCTTGTCCTTGCTGTTTTGGCGGTCGAGGAATCTGATCTCCAGTAGAGAATTGATCATTACCCGGGTGCACTCTATCTTTAATGCCACCATCGCCTTGATGAAAAACCGGTTCAGATAAATCCCTTTTCGGGATCACTATATTTTCACCTGAATGAATATCAGTGACACCGCGTTGATTTATCGCATCAGAAACAGATTTTTTGATTTGATTCTTATAGCGTCTTAAAAAGCGCTGTCGGTTAACAGTACTTTTATTTTTACTGTTTAGGCGTCTATCTATAAAGTTTGCCATATATTCTCCTTTTCTCTTTCGCTTTATTCCTATTGCATAAGAGACAGCTTAAGAAGATTTTCTAACGCGTAAATACCATTCAGATAATAAACGTACTTGCTTTTGTGTATAGCCTTTGGTCATCATTCGTTTGACAAAGTCATCATGCTTTTGTTGATCATCGGCAGATGTTTTTGCATTGAAAGAAATAACAGGTAATAAGTCTTCAGTATTAGAAAACATTTTCTTCTCGATAACCGTACGTAATTTCTCGTAACTGGTCCAAACGGGATTTTTACCATTGTTATTTGCTTTGGCTCTAAGTACAAAATTAACGATTTCGTTTCTAAAGTCTTTAGGATTACTAATGCCCGCCGGTTTTTCAATTTTCTCTAGTTCATCATTTAATGATTGGCGATCAAATAACTGACCTGTTTCAGCATCTCGGTATTCTTGATCTTGAATCCAAAAATCAGCGTAAGTGACATAGCGGTCAAAAATATTTTGCCCATATTCAGAATACGACTCTAAATATGCCGTTTGAATTTCTTTACCAATAAATTCAATATACTGAGGTGTTAAATAGCCTTTAATAAATTCTAAATAGCGCTCGGTAATCTCTTTAGGTAACTGTTCTCGCTCTACTTGTTGTTCGAGCACATAAAAGAGATGCACTGGGTTGGCCGCGACTTCAACACTATCGAAATTAAACACGCGTGATAAAATTTTAAAGGCAAAACGTGTTGATAAACCCGACATACCTTCATCGATACCAGCATAATCTCGATATTCTTGATAAGATTTTGCTTTTGGATCGGTATCTTTGAGTGTTTCACCGTCATAGACACGCATCTTAGAATAAATACTAGAGTTGTCAGGATCCTTTAAACGAGATAGCACAGAAAATTGCGCTAAAATACTTAAGGTGTCAGGGGCACATTGCGCTGTTTTTAACTCACTGTGTTCGAGTAATTTTTTATAGATATTTACTTCTTCTGAGACTCGCATGCAATAAGGCACTTTTACGATATAAACACGGTCTAGAAAGGCCTCATTGTTTTTATTATTTCTAAAGGTTTGCCACTCAGACTCATTAGAATGCGCCAGTAATATGCCATTAAAGGGCAGGGCGGAAAGACCTTCTGTTGGATTGTAGTTACCTTCTTGTGTTGCGGTTAACAGTGGATGAAGCACCTTGATTGGCGCTTTAAACATTTCCACGAATTCCATCAAACCTTGGTTGGCACGACATAGTGCGCCAGAGTAGCTATAAGCATCTGCATCATTTTGCGCAAAATGCTCTAATTGTCTGATATCAACCTTGCCGACAAGGGCTGAGATATCTTGATTGTTATCATCACCGGGCTCTGTTTTAGCGATCGCTATTTGATCGAGAATAGAAGGGTAGACCTTAATTACTTTGAATTGCGCGATATCGCCTTTAAATTCATGTAGGCGCTTTGCGGCCCACGGTGAAATAATATTATTTAGGTATCGTGCAGGTATATTATATTCATCCTTTAAAATCTTACCATCGGAATGAGCGTCAAATAAACAAAAGGGGTGATCATTGACTGGGCTAATTTCACCATTAGCACTTAATACATAAATTGGCTCTTGTTGCATTAAAGCCTTTAACTTCTCTGCGATTGAAGATTTACCACCACCCACAGGGCCTAACAAATATAGAATTTGTTTGTGCTCTTCTAAGCCTTGGGATGCGTGCTTTAAATAAGAGACAATTTGTTCTATGGCTTCTTCCATACCATAAAAGTCAGTAAAAGCAGGGTAGCGCTTAATTACTCTGTTTGAAAATATACGACTCAACCTAGGGTCAGTTGCAGTGTCCACCATTTCGGCTTCACCAATGGCCGCGAGCAGCCGTTCGGACGCACTGGCATAAGCTAGGTTATCGTCTTTACAAATGGATAAGAATTCTTGCAAGCTGAACTCTTCTTGTTGGGCTTGTTCATAACGTGTCTGATAATGTTGAAAAATACTCATAACCGCCTCCAAAAGAGCAAAATGCTATCCATTAAATAAAATAGGTAAAATAAGTCGCTAACAGTATGTAAAGTTAAAATAAATATATCACTGTTATATTTTAAGATTAGTTGCTTTAACTTTTTTTGCTAAGAATTTTTAACAAAAAATTGTCACAGCTTTGAAACAAGGTGAGAGTATCAATTTATTGTTTTATATGAATTTGATTAACTTAGCAGCATTAAATTGAGCGATAAAGCGCAACTCTAAACAATAAGAAGGCAAACTTCTTACGAATATCCTGTGAAAGTCGGGCTAATTTTTATCATTTTTTCGGCGTTAAGATCTGCTTTTCTTTCTTTGCAAAAATGAATGTATACATTTCTATACACCTACCCTGTAGCACTAGTCTAGCCTCATTTGATGCAAACCTGCTTTTACCAGAAAAACACGTACAACTTCTTTTACACCCTTTTAAAACTCCGAGTGCTGGCAAGTCTTTCGCTTACTTAATTTGCACCTGATAATGGATTCATTACAAGAAAATGATGCGAGAGAGATAACAATGACTGAGACTAACAACCCACTTAAACTTTGTGGAATTGAGTTTACTGAATATGCGACACCTGATTCAGACTTTATGGAAAAAGCTTTTTTTGGCTTTGGTTTTTCAAAAACTAAAAAAATGAAAGGTCGTGATATCGATTACTTTAACCAAAATGATATTCACTTTTTATTAAATAGAGAACAAAGCGGCTTTTCAAAAGAGTTTGCTAAAAGTCATGGACCAGCAATTTGTTCTATGGGTTGGCGAGTAGAAGATGCTAACTTTGCTTTTTCTGAAGCAGTAAAGCGTGGTGCTAAATCAGCAGAAAACGAAGCAAACAAACTTCCGTATCCTGCTATTTTTGGTATTGGCGATAGTCTTATCTACTTTATTGATAATTTTGCAGAATCAGGCAGTAACAAAGGCTTGATTTACGACACCGACTTTGAAGATATTGCAGACCCTGTGCTGGTTGAAGATAAAGGTTTTTTAGCTGTAGATCATCTAACTAATAATGTTTATCAAGGCACTATGCACAAATGGGCTGACTTTTATAAAGAAATCTTTGGTTTTACTGAAGTACGTTATTTTGACATTAAAGGTGTGAAAACAGCACTGATTTCTTATGCATTACAGTCACCTTGTGGCAAATTCTGTATCCCAATTAATGAAGGTAAAGGGAATAAAGATAACCAGATTGATGAGTATCTTGATGAATATAACGGCCCTGGCGTACAGCATTTAGCGTTTTTAACGGATGATCTTGTTGGCTCACTTGATAAATTAGACCGCTCGATAGTGGATACCTTAAACATTGTTCCAGAATATTACGATGAAATCTTTGACCGCGTACCTTGGGTTAAAGAAGATAAAGAACGTATTAGAGAGCATCAAATTCTAGTAGATAGCCAGAGTGAGAATTCTTACTTATTACAAATCTTTACTAAGAACTTATTTGGCCCTATCTTTATTGAAATGATTCAACGCGTTGACGACCAAGGTTTTGGTGAAGGTAACTTCTCTACATTATTTAAGTCTATTGAATTAAACCAAATGGAGCGTGGTGTGCTTTAGTTCAAACGAACATAACACTGCTAAAAATAGAAAAGCCAACAAACTGATATAGTTTGTTGGCTTTTTTGATTAAGCTTAATAATAGCAAGTTGATAGTTAACCAGGCGGGAGCCTTTGAAAACTTATACTTTATTACTGGCTGAAACGTTTAAGTCTTTTAAAATACCGTCGTGTAAGTTGTACACTAATCCATGAACTGTAATATCTTGCTTTCGCTCCCATGCATTAAGCAAGGTTGTGGTATTACAAACATTGGCAACTTGCTCAATTACGTTTAGCTCACATAATAAATTAATACGCGCTTTCTCATCCGTTTCTTTATCCATTTTTTCTTTATGATAACGATGTACATCTTCAATATGACGCAACCAGTTATCAATTAAACCATGGCTATTATCATCTAGTGACGCTGCAACACCACCACAGCCGTAATGACCACAGACAATAATATGCTGAACTTTTAATACATCTACTGCATATTGAATAACGGATAAACAGTTGAGATCGGTATGGATTACTTGATTGGCAATATTGCGATGAACAAATACTTCACCCGGTTGCATGCCAAGTAACTCATTTGCTGGCACTCTAGAGTCTGAGCAACCTATCCATAAATATTTAGGTGATTGTTGTTCTGATAATCCTTTGAAGAATTCAGGATCTTGTTCGGCAACTTTTGCAGCCCATTGTTTATTATTATCAAAAAGATGTTTTATTGTTGTCATAAGTATCAATCACGTCAGCTAGTTAAATTTCATGACATTTTATGTCAAGGAAAAGGTAAGTAAAAGTAATTATTTGTAACCCAGTTAAGTATAATAGGAAAAAAATTAAACTCTCAAGGTAAATTGTTATGGCAACGGCTTGTGCTCTACATATTTTAGTTAAAACACAACAGCAAGCAACAGAGCTGAAGGCTCTACTGGATAAGGGAGCAGACTTTGCAACGCTGGCAAAAAAACACTCAACTTGTCCATCAAAGAAAAAGGGCGGTGATTTAGGAGAGTTTCGTCGAGGTCAAATGGTAAAGGCCTTTGATGACGTGGTATTTAAACGACCAATATTAAAAGTTCATGGGCCAATAAAAACTAAATTTGGCTACCATTTGATCAAAACCTTATATCGCAATTAACAACACATGTTAATTCAATAGTCTTACCTTATTCTTTTGGTTGTTCTTTTTGCTCTTCTTTTTCTAATTGCTCATTTCGCTGATTAATTTTTTCAAGTTGCTCAGCTGTTAATTTGAATTTTTTTGAAGACCTCTTTAGTACGAGAATCCCACCTATAATAATGCCTAGAGCAAGAACGATGATAATGAGTGGCGTTACTGACATATTGCTATAAATTTAATGAAGAAATCATAATGAAAAATACTAGCAAATTTAGCACGATACAGGTAATTTATCTGTGATATAAAAACATTGCTTTACCTTTTAAAATAACGATAAGAGATAATCCTATGCCGAACAAATTATCAATAAAGCTTCTTCTTCCTAACGTGGCGGTTGGTTTAGCGTTTATGTTTACGCTGTTATTTCTGGCCGAGTCAATGAGTAGGATAGGGCTAGCAACAACTTTTTTTGCATTAGTGATTATACAGGGGCTAGTCAATTATTTTTATTTCGAGCAAGTGTTAACTAACCGTCTCGTAAAATTAAAAAACTATTTGGATGCTGTAGTAAGTACTGATGAAGCACCAGCAAAACCTTTGAGAGATGAAAATAAAGATGAATTAGCTAATATTACTAATGAGTTAAGCGACTTTATTGTCAACTTGGCTGAAGTTGTCAGCTTAATTCGCCAAGAGTCAGAAGAGTTAAGAGAAGGCTCTACTCAATTATCTATCCAAATGTCTGACTCTGTTACCTTAGTTGAAGATTCTGCAGGGCAAATAACAGAAATGGCAACTTCTATTGAAGAAATTGCTAATACCTCTTCAAGCTTATCAAGCAGCGCAGAGCAAGTCAGCGAAACAACGAGCTCAGTAATGGAAACCTTGGCAAATGGCGTTAATGCCTCGAACACCAGCCAAAATACCATTGAAGCTGTTGCCAGTGAAGTAGGCAATATGGCGCAAGAGTTAGCGCTTTTACAAGAGGAAAGTGCGCGAATTGGCTCTGTACTCGACGTGATAAAAGGTATTGCAGAGCAAACGAACTTACTTGCCTTAAATGCTGCTATTGAAGCGGCACGAGCAGGTGAGCAGGGAAGAGGCTTTGCGGTAGTTGCCGATGAAGTTCGTGCTTTAGCCCACAGAACACAACAATCTACGGTGGAAATTCAATCTATGGTAGAAGGGCTGCAAAGTAAATCTACCAATGCTGTTAATAGTATTACTAGAGGAAATGAATTAACCCAAGAATCTTTAGCCCAATCGAGTGAAGTTGTTACTGCACTTGATAAAATTGGTCTTTCTTTTCAGGATGTTGACAACTTAACTTCGCAAATTGCTAGTGGTACTTTAGCGCAACAAGACGCTACCTCATCAATCAATGAAAGTATGCTAGCGGTAGTTTCTTTAAGTCATGAAATTAATAATGGCTTAGGCTCTGTCGCAGCCCATGCTGAGCAGCAACAGCAAACATCACAAGAAGTGGAGCAAACCATTAATCGAATTTGTGTTTAAGTTTACTTATCTACTTTATTCTTTGCTATTAAGGTTCTGTCTCTTATACACATCTCCGAGCCCACGAGACCGTACTAGATCTCGTA
>CAJXPG010000125.1 GCA_913057925.1 uncultured Colwellia sp.
TATCTAGCGGCGTTTACTTTTAATGGTATAGCCAATTGAAGTAATAACTAACTAAAACGCTAGTTAGCCAGGTGTTGTTGATGAAACCTCAAGTGCGCCTCAATAAAGCTACTAATGAAGTAATAACTATGGTCGTAGCCTTCATGTAAATTTAACTCTAACGGATAACCACTTTGTTCTGCTGATGCTTGCAAAGTCTCTGGTTTTAACTGCTCTTTAAGGAAGTTATCTGCTTCTCCTTGATCAACTCTTGCAGGAACGAACTGCTTCACATACCGCATCAGTTCACTGGCATCATGTTCACGCCAGGTATCTTTATCATCACCTAAATATGCGCTAAAGGCCTTTTCTCCCCAAGGACAATTAATTGGGTTACTAATTGGACTAAAAGCTGATACTGAGCAATAGTTATCGGGATTTTTTAAAGCAATGGTTAACGCACCATGGCCGCCCATGGAATGACCAGCAATAGCACGTTTGGCAGTTACCGGAAAAGTCGCTTCAATCAATGCTGGTAATTCATCAACAATGTAATCGTACATTTGATAATGCTTATTCCACGGCGCTTGCGTCGAATTTAGATAAAATCCTGCACCTTGGCCTAAATCATAACCCTCATCATCGGCAACATTGTCGCCTCTTGGACTCGTGTCAGGGGCAACGATAGCAATACCTAATTCACTAGCAATACGCTGTATTCCTGATTTTTGCATCACGTTTTCATCTGTGCAAGTTAGCCCTGACAACCAATACAATACTGGTACCTTATTATTACTTGACGCTTGCGGCGGTAAAAAGATGGCAAAACGCATGGCGCAATTTACCGTACTAGCCTGGTGGCTATATTGCTTATGCCAACCACCAAAAACCTTATTTGAACTTAAACATTCTATGGTCATGATAAATCCTTACATTGACGTCACATTATAAAATAAAATACTTATGCAGCTAACTCAGGAGCTCATTGTAAACGTCATCTTCGAGGTTACTTGTCGAAGATCTACTGCTTTATAAGCTGGATTCCCGACCAAACACCTCGGGAATGACGACTTCCTGTTTAATCTACATAAGCACTTAAAATAAAGTATTCGTCAGAAAATAGTTTGGTAAAAGTCTACTTATCAAAGTGAATAACTGTGCGTATGCTTTCCCCCTTGTGCATCAAGTCAAACGACTCATTAATCTCTTCTAAGCCCATAGTATGCGTAATGAAGTCACTTAATTTAAACTCGCCAGCTAAATAACGTTCTACGTAATCAGGTAATTCACTGCGGCCTTTAACACCACCAAATGCTGTACCACGCCATACTCGACCTGTGACTAATTGAAATGGTCTAGTTGATATTTCTTGCCCTGCGCCGGCAACACCAATAATGACTGACTCACCCCAACCTTTGTGACAACACTCTAATGCTGAACGCATCAAGTTAACATTACCAATACACTCAAAAGAGTAATCAACGCCGCCATCAGTCATTTCAACAATAACGTCTTGGATTGGTTTGTCATGGTCTTTAGGGTTAATAAAGTCAGTAGCACCAAGTTTTTTCGCCAATTCAAACTTACTTTCATTAATATCAATAGCAATAATGCGTGATGCTTTTGCCATTGTTGCGCCAATCACTGCAGAAAGACCGATACCACCAAGACCAAAAATAGCAACCGTAGCACCCTCTTCCACTTTGGCGGTATTCATTACCGCGCCCATGCCTGTAGTTACCCCACAGCCTAATAGACACACTTCTTCTAATGGCGCTGCTTTATTTACTTTCGCTAAAGAAATTTCTGGTAGTACCGTGTATTCAGAAAAAGTTGAACAGCCCATGTAATGAAAAATTGGCTCACCATCTTTATAAAAGCGTGTAGTACCATCAGGCATTAGCCCTTTACCTTGGGTTTCACGAATTTGCTGACAAAGGTTAGTTTTACCCGATAAACAAAATTTACACACGCCACACTCTGGCGTGTACAAAGGGATAACGTGATCGCCAACTTTTACACTGGTAACACCTTCACCAACCTGCTCGACAATACCGCCACCTTCATGACCTAAAATCACCGGAAAAATGCCTTCAGGATCTTCCCCTGATAAAGTAAAAGCATCGGTATGACAAACCCCTGAAGCGATGACTTTAACTAACACTTCGCCTTTGCGAGGTAGCATTACGTCAACTTCTTCAATAGATAATGGTTGTTTAGGACCCCAAGCAATTGCTGCTTTTGATTTGATAAATTTATCAGTCATGTAAGTTCTCACTGTTGTTTATATACCTGATTAATAACTTGCCTTCGTGATGATTTATAAGGGCAAGTAAATAGGTAATGGGTAATTCACGCTTTTATAGTTGTTATAAATATAGTCGTAACTAGATAAAATATTCGCTGTTTTAATCAAGTTACTTCCTATTGTTGAAAGTCATTATAACTATTTCACCTAAAATGATAATATGACCATTTAGCAAATCACTTTTACATATAGGTAACAATCATGAATTGGCAGGGTATTAGTGAGTTTGTTTATGTCGCCGAAGCTGAAAGTTTTACTTTAGCAGCAAAAAAGTTGGCGATATCTACTGCACAGGTCAGTCGCCAAGTAACCGCATTAGAGCAACGCTTAAAGGTTAAGTTGTTCTACCGAACTACGCGAAAAGTATCGCTAACTCAAGAAGGGGTATTATTTTATCAGCATTGTCGGGCTGTGCTTGATGGACTGGAGCAAGCGGAAACAGCCATCACCAATTTGCAAACTAAGCCACAGGGTAAGATAAAGCTTACCGCCTCTGTAACTTATGGTGAGCAACAAATATTACCCTTAGTTAATAATTTCGTTTTAGAACATCCTGAGGTTCAAGTAGAAGCGCAATTAACTAACCAGAAAGTAGACTTAGTCAATGAAGGGTTTGATCTAGCCATCAGGCTTGGCAAGTTAAATGATTCAACCTTGATGGCGAAAAAATTATCGCAACGAATTAACTATACTTGTGCTGCTCCAGCCTACATCACTAAATACAGTACACCTCATACATTATCCGAACTTGGTCAACATAACTGCCTACTTGGTACCCGTGACTATTGGCGCTTTCGCGAAGCAAATAAAGAAAAGAACATCCGCGTTACTGGCAGTGTGCGCTTTAATTCAGGTTATGGCTTAGTTGATGCCGCTTTAAAAGGCATGGGAGTAATTCAGCTTCCCGACTACTATGTAAAAGAGCATATTGAGCAGGGCCGATTAGTGACTTTACTTGACCATTACCGTGAACCCGATGAAGGTATTTGGGCTGTATACCCACACAACCGTCAGTTATCGCCCAAAATACGTAGTTTTGTTGATTATCTTAGCAAACACTTAGCCTAACAACGCTTCGCTTTCAAGCAGCTTTAAAATGTGATTAATTGTTGACCTTCTGTAAAACTAAGTTAAAATACATTCGAACGGCATTCGAATAACATTTCACAAAGAGGTATTTATGGCTCCAGCACCAAGATTTAGCGCTGAAGAGCAAGAAAAACTAATAATATGCGCAGCGATCAAAGCGATTGAAGAAAGCAGCTTATTAGATTTTTCCATGTCAGCAATTGCCAAGTTGGCCGGTCTGTCTATGGGCTCGGTCTATAAATTTGTCCAATGTAAAGAGGATGTGCTTATTGCCTTAGCCACACGTATGTATCAGGAACGACAGCAAGTTTTCAAAAAAGTGTTGTCGTTAGAGTTAACCTCTCCTGAACGTATTATTGCTGCCAGCTTATTAGATTTCTCGAAAGTACAAATGTATAACTTTGACAGCCAACTCGAGAGCATTGTCAATACCGATGCCATGATGAAGCGCTGCTCATCACGCTGGTTAACACAAATGATAGCTTGCGGTGAACGTTGCCAAACGATGTTTCAAAGCTTTTTACAAATAGCGGCAACGTCTGGCGAATTAACCTCTGGTGAAAGAGATATTGAAGAGATTAACTTAGGCACTTGGTCATTAAGTGTTGGCTACTTTCAAACAGTTCGTTTACACCAAAGTTGGCGTAATGATCTTAACGAAACAGCTGAAGAACAAGCCTTTGTTTTAGCGCCCGATGATTTACATATTAAGACCTTGGTGCGCTTAGTTAACACTTATGATTGGCAACAGAAAATTTGTCAACAAGACATAGAGAAAGTATGCCATGCTCTTGAAGCGGCTCAACTAAGATAAAGACAAAATAGACATTAAATAGACATTAAGTAAAGACAGTAAAAATGCCTACACTAGTAATGACATTGGCCTACCAGTTGTAGCATTAACACAGGGATAAAGGAATAATCATGAATTTAACAAAATGGCTAATCGTCATTATTATCTTAGCTGCGACAATTTTTGGTTTACACAGCTACAAGACATCATTACAACAAGCCGCCAGTGCGCAAGCGGCCAGCATGCCAGAGCCGGCAGCCACGGTAAATGCAATTAACGTTTCCACAATCAGCTATCAAAAAAATGTTCGCGTTAGTGGAGAAGTGCAAGCCTTTAAATTTTTAATGCTGCATAACGAGCTTGCTGGTGAAATCACCCGTTTAAATGCCACATCAGGCAGCGTGGTTAAAAAAGGGCAAACTTTACTCGAGCTAGACCACAGAGACGAAGATGCTCGTTTGATTGCTGCCAAGGCGACATTATTACTACAGCAACAAACCCTTGATCGTAATATTGAACTTCATAAAAACCGTACCATCAGTGAAGAGCAAGTGGATCAAGCGCGCGCAGCAGTACAAATTGCTCAAGCAGATATCAGCGTCATTAAAACCGCAATCGACAGAAAAACAATTACCGCACCTTTTACCGCTAAGGTAGGTATTCATACTTTAGAAGTAGGACAGTATCTAGATAAAAATAGTCAGGTACTTGAGCTTGTTGGCGTTAATGACTTTACTTGGATTGATTTCAACCTGCCACAACTCTACCAAGAACTCGATTTAGCTTCGAACGTAAGCATTAAGCCGATGAATCAAAGCACAGAATACGCGGCAAGTATTATCGCAGTTGATCCAAAATTATCGCGTATGTCGCGTCACTTAAAATATCGTGCGCAAATCCCAACCGCAACACTGGCATTAAAACCCAATACTTTGGTATCAGTTATCGTCCCTGTAGCCAAAGAGGTTCAACTAGTTGCCGTGCCAGATTTAGCGATAAAACGAGATGCGCTTGGTAATTATGTTTTTGTTTTAGAAGCAAGCGATGAAGGCAGTTACCGCGCTAAACAAGTGCCTGTTCAGTTAGGTGAGCGAGTTGGTGAGCAAGTCATGATTGTTAGCGGTCTTGAAGTTGGTCAGCTTATCGCAAATAAAGGATCGTTTAAGTTATTTCCTGGTATGAAAGTATACCTTGCTAACGCAGGTGATACTGACAACGTTGCCACGCAAACACCTGCTGCCGACACGACTGCAAAATAAGGGATTATCATGCAAGAAAGAAAAGCGTCCGTCATGGATATTTTTGTTCGACGCCCCGTCGTGGCAATTGTTCTATCCATTATTATTTGTATTGCTGGTTTATGGTCTGCTAGTAAAATTCCAGTATTACAGTTTCCAAAAATTGAGAGTGCCTCGTTAGTCATTGATACCTATTACATTGGTGCCTCGGCTGATGTGGTGCAAGGTTTTGTTACTGAGCCGATTGAACGAGTCGCCGCAACAGTACCAGGTGTTGAGTATGTTGACTCTATCAGCACTTCTGGTAGCTCGAAAGTTACCGCTTGGTTGAAGCTCAATGAAAACTCTACCTTGGCACTTGCTGAATTAACGGCGCGATTAAGCCAAATTCGTTTTGAATTGCCACCAGGTGCGCAAGACCCGGTGGTTTCAGTCAGCCGAGCCGATCGACCTTTTGCGGTATTTTATTTAAACGTACATTCAGACGGTATTGAATTATCTAGAGTCACTGATTATTTAACACGTCAAGTAAACCCTGTACTGAACTCCATTGAAGGTGTACAAAGAGTTGGCATTGAAGGGGCTAGAACACCTGCTATGCGAGTTTGGTTAAATGCTGAAGCGCTGCAAGTATTCAACTTAAGTGCTAGCGATGTTTATCAAGCGTTAGCAACAAATAACACCATCGCCACTATGGGCTATGTCGAAAACTCTAGGCAAAAAATTGATATTGTTGCCAATACTCAACTGAGTAGCGTTGAAGAATTTCAACAATTAGTCATCAGTGAAATTGATGGCGCCAATGTCTATTTAAAAGATGTGGCAAATATCAAACTTGCCGCAGAAGATTCCAGCGTTACTGCCAGACTCAACGATAAAGACAGTATTTATCTAGCGATATGGCCGTTACCTGGTGCCAATGAAATTGCCATTGGCGACAGATTATATAAAAAAGTTGCGGAGATAAATAAAACCCTGCCTCAAGGTGTATCCATTGATTTTGCTTATGATGGCACCTTGTATATGCGCGATGCGTTAACCGAAATTTTTACCACCTTAGCTGAAACCGTCATTTTAGTTGGTTTAGTGGTCTTGTTATTGATGGGCTCATTTAGAAGCGCAATCGTACCATTAATTACCATTCCTATTTCAATATTAGGGGCAATTGCTGCGATGTCGATGATGGGCTTTTCGTTAAACCTGTTAACGATATTAGCCATCGTATTATCGGTAGGTCTAGTAGTTGATGACGCCATCGTTGTGGTAGAAAACGTTGCCCGTTTAATGCGCCAAGGTATGTCAAAATTTGATGCGGCGCTAATTAGCTCAAGACAGCTGTTAGTGCCTATTATTTCGATGACGTTAACACTGGCGGCTGTTTATGCTCCTATCGGCTTTTTATCAGGCCTTACCGGAGTGTTATTCAAAGAGTTTGCCTTCACCCTAGCTATCGCAGTCATTATCTCTGGTATTGTTGCCATCACCTTATCGCCTATTATGAGTGCTTATGTATCACCCAAAGGCGGTGAAGAAGGCTGGTTAACAACCAAAGTAAATCATGTCTTTGAAAAAATTCAGCATCAATATGGCTTGCTGCTAAATAATATCTTTAAATGGCAGGGACAAGTGTTCCTTATTGCCATTGTGGTATCACTGTTAACCGTGCCTTTTTATCTCGATTCAAAAAAGGAATTAGCACCAATAGAAGATCAAGCCATGGTGATGTTTGTTATTCAATCACCGCCTGATGCCTCGCTCGAATATAACGTTGCACAAATGAATCCCGTGGTTGAAAGCCTACAAGAAATTGAAGGTGGCAAAAAAATCTGGCAAATCATCTTTGGTGGTGGCGGGTTTGGCGGCTTAGAGTTAACTAACGCTGATGAACGAGACTACAGTGCACAATCTTTAGTACCACAAATGTACGGTAAATTAGCGCAAATACCTGGGTTAAATATGTTCCCAATATTACCTGCTTCTTTACCTAGTTCTGGTCAATTTGAAATTGAAATGATAGTAAAAGCCTCAGCGCCTTACAGTGAAATGAAGCAATATGCCGATCAACTGGTGGGTGCTGCTTTTGGTAGTGGTCAATTTTTATACGCTGATACCGATTTAAAAATAGATTTACCGCAAGTAGAGCTACAGTTAAATCGCGAAAAAATTGCCGATTTAGGGATGAATGTCGGACAAGTAAGTGAACAACTGGGCATTTTATTATCAAGTAACTTTGTGAATCGTTTTGATGCCAACGGTAAAGCTTACCGTGTCATTCCTATTGTCAGTGATGAAGTGCGCAGTAAAACCGAAGCTATTTTATCGTTAAATATAAAATTACCTACGGGTGAGTTATTACCGGTTTCTGCTGTAGCTGATTTAAAATGGAAAACAGTGCCAAGACAACTAGGTACCTTTGCTCAACAAGCTTCGTTTAGAGTTTATGGTGGCGTTGCGCCTGGCTCAAATAAAGAAGCAGCCTTATCAGCAATTGAAAATGCTGCTAAAGAGATTTTACCGCCAGGTTACAGTATTGATTATGCAGGGGAATCAAGACAATTACGCCAAGAGGGCAATACCTTAATCATGGTATTAGGCATTTCTTTATTAATTGTATTCTTAGTATTGGCGATACAGTTTAATAGCTTTAGAGACCCGTTAGTGGTGTTACTTGGTTGTGTGCCGCTTGCCTTATCAGGCGCACTATTAATCCCTTATATCGAATTAACCACCATTAATATTTATTCGCAAATAGGGTTAATTACTTTAATTGGTTTAATTGCCAAAAATGGTATTTTAATCGTTGAGTTTGCTAATCATGCTCAAGAGCTTGGTGCTAATAAGCTTGCCGCGGTAACAGAAGCAGCTACCACACGTTTACGACCAATATTAATGACAACGGCGGCGACAATATTAGGTCACTTCCCATTGGTATTAGTCACGGGTGCAGGCGCAGAAGCGCGAAATAGTATTGGTATTATTTTAGTGGCGGGTATGTTCATCGGTACTATTTTTACCTTATTTATTTTACCTAGTTTTTATTTACTACTGGCAGAAAAACGCCATAAGTTAGATGAACATGAGTTTGAGGTTTCTGAAGAAGCACTGAACAAGGTTTGTTAATCGAATATTCAGTTAAATAACGTCAATAAACTAACAAATAAAAGGCTGCAAACTCCTATGAGATTGTGGCCTTTTTATTACACCCATAAAAAAGAAACAAAAGTAGTTAACTTAGCCTGCATTATTAAATTTAAAGGATGCATTAACATATAAGTCGCAACATCTGTAAATAAACCTGAAAACCCCAAAGCTTCATTTCATCAATTTTACTTATTTTATGAAAATCAGTGCAAAGTTTAGGCTTTTCGATTAATCTAGCTATGATATTAGCACAATTAAGGTAGCGCTAGCTTATATGAAACTCCATCATCTTGAAGGACATATTCAAACAATTTTACTTGCCGAATACCCTGAAAAACTTCTTCTTCTTGACGGTTGCTGTCGGTCAGATATTTCAATTATTAAGCACTTTATTACTGATACCTTAAAACGACCTTTTACCGATCTTACTTTAGTGATGGTGACACATATGCACCCAGATCATGCTGGTGCAGCTAACACTTTACGTAAAATAACCGGTTGTAAACTGGCGGCTGCCAATGTCAGCGGTCAGTGGTATTCAGGCATCGATGGTAAAATTATGCACCTTACCGATATGCTATTGGCGAAATGGGTAGCTAAGCGTATGGATAAAACCCATAACAAAATGTGGTATTCAAGTAAGTTATTTCCTGACTATAAACTCGATGACGGTGAAGCACTACCAGGTTTCCCTGATTGGGTTGCCATAGAAACTCAGGGACATACTGATAGAGATTTATCATTGCATCACCTACCGAGTAATAAGGTTTATATCGCGGACTTGATTGTTAAAGTAAAAAACAAATACATCCCACCTTTCCCTGTTTTTTATCCAAATCGTTATAAAACTTCGTTGAATAAAGTGTTCGCACTAAACGCTAATAGTTTGATTCTTGCTCATGGCGGTGAAGTAAACCTCACCGAAAACGATCATCAAAGTTTAATAAAATTGGCACCGAAAACGCCGCAAACGCACTGGCGCACGGTCAAGACGAAATTAAAACGGGTTTTGAGATTATCGCAGAATGCTATGTGATCTTAGTTAGCCTCTCTTTAACAAAAAAAACAAAATACTAAACAAGATCAATAACTTGTTTTGATTTGTTTTTAATAGTCACCAAAGAGGAACCAGTGTAAAGTGGTAGTTGACGTTGCTAGCTGGAAAGCTTAATGTCAATTAAGAACGTTTAGCGAGCAATTAATATAGTAGTTTACAATCAATTGTAATCTATAATTTTAGAAGAAATTAACTATTTTTTGCAGTCTATTTATATGAAGTATCTAATTTTCATCATTTTTTTACCTATTGCAGCTTTTGCTGAGAGCATTACGGTAGCTTTGTATGAAGATCATGAACTGTACTCCAAACATTCTAGAGCTTATCAAGCTAACTGGGTTCTATTACAAGAAGCTGCCGCTATAGAAGGGATTACATTGAAAGCTTCCCCCTATTTGTGGATTCGTGGATTAGAAGAGCTAAAACAAAATAAAATCGATGCGGTTATTGGTGCTTATTTCTCTAAGGATAGAAGTACACTTTATTACTTTAGTAAACCTTTTTCACAAGACCCGATTTACTTATTTAGAAGCGCAAAAAATGCAGCATCAACAACGAAAATTCAAAATGCTTTAGTTGGAGTCACATCAAACTCTATAGGAGAGTCTTTAGTAAGCAACAATAATGAATTTTCCGTTTATAAAAAATCAAGCTCAAAAGAAGTATTCAACTTATTACAAAATGGCCGGTTAGATTATGCCGTTTTTTCGCAATCAGTTGCTCACAAACATTGTTTGACAGACGCCAATATTAAATTAAAAAAAGATTGCCTAGTGCCCGTTGGCTCAGCCATTAAAAACAATGGTTTCCATATTATGTTTAGTAAAACATCTAAAAATAGAGCTATTCAAAAACGCATAGATTTTGCAGTTGATACACTCATATCCGACGGAAAAGCTAAAGCTATTTACCTAGAGTCAGGCTACTCTGCTCAAGAGTATAAAGATTGGTTAGAGTTACGCAATAAATGGCAAAATGAATAAGCGCGTTTGAAGCGTAGCGATACTAACAATGAAATAATATTAGGTATTACTTAAATTTATTGTTAGCAGTCCATTGTACAAAAGCACCAATACTGATCCAGATCAACAAAAGTAGAGCAAGTATTCTAAAAAGTACTTTACAAGTATAGAGTTCTTACTCTATACTCACTTTGTTCTTAAGCGAACACTTATTGTAATAATTTTTTGTAGCTTCCCCATAAGCTAATATGCCGATGTAATTCTAACGCCTTAGTTAAGAAAATATCATCGGCTTTTTTATGCCTAAAATTCAATCATTATTTCTTACACCTCATATATTTCTTTCTTAATATCAGCCCCCATATAAAGTTATATCTTCTAAACGTTGTGGCACAATACAATGATTATTAGTTACTTATTTTTCGACTAGAACACCATTTTATTTGTTAATAGCAATAAAGGATTTTTATGACAGAGTACTCTTCAACAGCTGTTAATGCCCAAAAAACACCTGAGGCGAACAATCAAAAAAAGAAAGTGAGCATTTTATTTGAGCTAATTCAATTTATTACTCCTTATAAAAAGCAGGTCTTGGCGGCATTTGTTGTACTGATTTTTACAGCAATGGTGATGTTATCTGTTGGTCAAGGTGTACGGATGCTTATTGATGAAGGTTTTGCTCAGCAATCATTGCAACAATTACAACAAGCTGTGCTTTTTATCTTAGCAATTACTGTATTAATTGCCGTGGGTACTTTCGCACGTTTCTACTTAGTTTCTTGGTTAGGGGAGCGGGTAAGTGCAGACATTCGTTTAGCGGTGTTTAATCATGTGATTACCTTACATCCAAGTTATTTTGAAACCAGTGGTAGCGGCGATATTATGTCACGCATCACCACAGACACTACACTATTACAAAGCATTATTGGTTCATCGTTTTCCATGGCAATTCGCAGTACATTAATGCTAATTGGTGCATTGGTCATGTTACTTGCAACAAATATTAAGTTAACCTTAATCGTTTTACTTTCTGTGCCCTTTATTTTACTGCCAATACTTTTTTATGGTCGTAAAGTAAGAAATCTCTCTCGTAAAAGCCAAGATTCAATGGCTGATGTTGGCAGTTATGCTGGTGAAGCTATTGAACATATTAAAACAGTGCAAAGTTATAGCCACGAACAACAAGAAAGAAGTTCTTTTGCACAAGAGGTAGAAAAAGCTTTTCAAATTGGTCGTAGCCGTATCAAACAAAGAGCAACATTAATTGCTGGCGTTATTATTATTGTTTTTGGTGCTATCACTGGCATGTTGTGGGTTGGCGGAAGTGACGTTATTGAAGGCAGGATGAGTGGTGGTGATTTAGGGGCTTTTGTTTTTTATGCCATTTTAGTCGCATCATCCTTAGCTACCATTTCAGAAGTTCTTGGTGAGTTACAAAGAGCTGCAGGCGCAACGGAAAGGCTTATCGAGATACTAAAAGTCAAAAGCCACATAATGCCACCAGAATTAAATATGTGCTCTACCCAAGATTTAACTGCAGAAATAATTTTTGAAAAAATCAGTTTTAACTACCCTTCTCGTCCTGAACACGGTGCAACCAATGGTCTTAGCTTGACTGCCGAACAAGGCAAAGTATTAGCATTAGTAGGCCCTTCTGGCGCAGGTAAAACTACATTATTTGAACTACTACAACGCTTTTATGACCCTCAAATAGGACAAATATTTCTTGGCGGTACTGATATCCGTCAATTTGATCCTAAGGAGTTACGCCAACAAATGGCGCTAGTACCCCAACAGCCTGCATTATTCAGCAGCGATGTTTTTCATAATATCCGTTACGGAAAACCGGAGGCTTCAGATGAAGAGGTTATCGAGGCTGCTAAAAAAGCCCATGCTCATGAGTTTATTGTTAACTTACCCGAAGGCTATAACAGTTTCTTAGGTGAACGAGGCGTTCGCCTATCTGGTGGCCAACGTCAACGAATCGCTATTGCACGCGCTATATTAAAAGATCCAAAAGTACTACTGCTTGATGAAGCAACAAGTGCACTGGATAGTGAAAGTGAACATCATGTCCAGCAAGCTTTAGAGGAGCTAATGCGTGATCGAACGACCATTATAATCGCGCATCGACTGTCAACCATACAACATGCTGATAAAATCGCGGTTTTAGATCAAGGAAAGCTAGTTGACCTTGGAACTCATAACTCATTGTTAACAAGCTGCCAGTTATACCAACGCTTGGTTGAGTTGCAATTTAAAACGCTATCTTAAAAAATTAGCCGGTAATGCTTAAATTAACGGCTAAAAAAAGGGAGACTAACATTGTGCCAGCTCCCTTCTTCAATAATTTAGTACTTTGTTATTGTTATGCTTCAGACTCAGCTGCTTCACCATCAAGATCTTGCGCTGATTCATCTTCTTGTGCAAGCCAATCACAAATCACAATATTCGCCTGCTCTGCACCAGTGCGCT
>CAJXPG010000126.1 GCA_913057925.1 uncultured Colwellia sp.
AGATCTAGTACGGTCTCGTGGGCTCGGAGATGTGTATAAGAGACAGGTTAAAGGTGACATAAGAAAGTTAGCTGATTGTCAAAGTGCTCTTGAGTACTATAGTGAAGGTGTCGATTATATTTTACATCAAGCAGCGCTTGGCTCAGTACCGCGTTCCATTGCAGATCCATTACTTACCAATTCTGCTAACATAACTGGCTTTTTAACCATGTTAACCGCTGCAAAAGCAACTAAAGTGAAAAGTTTTGTTTATGCAGCCTCTAGTTCAACCTATGGTGATCACCCAGCATTACCTAAAGAAGAAGATGCCATTGGCAAACCATTATCTCCGTATGCAGTGACTAAATATGTTAATGAGCTTTATGCTGATGTTTTTTACAAAACTTATGGCTTAAATTGCACTGGATTGCGTTACTTCAATGTTTTTGGCAAAAGACAAGATCCTGATGGCGCCTATGCGGCCGTTATCCCTAAATGGACTGCAGCTATGATTGCTAATGAGGAAGTGTTAATTAATGGTGATGGTGAGACTAGTCGAGACTTTTGTTTTGTTGAAAATGCAGTACAAGCTAATATTTTAGCTGCTACTGCTAAAGATGAAGGAAAAAATCAAGTATATAACGTTGCCCTGGGTGATAGAACGAGTTTAAACACCTTATTTGATAGCTTAAAACAAGCGCTTCAAACGAATGGCGTTACCTATAACAAATCACCAACCTACCGCGAGTTTAGAGCAGGTGATGTAAGGCACTCTCAAGCAGATATTGCTAAGGCTAAATCTATGATTGGTTATGCTCCAGCGTTTAAAATTCAGCAAGGTATCGATAAAGCCATGCCTTGGTATATTGACTTTTTGAATAAACAGTAAGCCTTCACTAATCCTAGCTTTGTCAATACAAGGCTTAAACGTCTTAACACTACTACAAAGCAGTATCCATCAGGTGCTGCTTTTTTTGTATCTCAATGAAACCTCCCATCGAATTACCTACTGTAATATTTCTGTCACATAACTGACTTATACTTCGCTCCATTAATTTATCCTTGCTGCACTGTCGTTAGCAGGGAATTGGTTATTGTTAGTTTAAAAGGTTTATTAAGTGACTGCTCTCGCAACCCAAAATCGAAGTCGTGGTATTAAAAATTCATTAGCTAAGTGGTTGATAACACTTGGTGGTGTCAGTGTTTTGTTTACCCTAGTATTGATTTTTATGTATCTACTCTATGTGGTAAAACCCATTTTTGAATCAGCACAAATTGCGCCCAAAGTTAGTGTTAATGTTAACTTAGCTGTAAAGGAAAAAGTGCTCAGTACCGGAGTTGATGAATTACAAGAAATTGCTTATCAAATCACAGATACTGGCAGAATTAACTTTTTGCATTTATTAGCTAGTTCAGATAAATCCGAACCAGCTCATAAAGCAGGAGACACGGCTTTATCGCTTTCATTGTTAGCACCAATGGCGCTTGATGATGAAAAAGTCATCGCGGTTGTTAACTCTTACTCTGGTGGTAAGTTATTACTTACTGAAGCTGGTCATGCAACGATAATTAAACCAAGCTTTCATAGCCAATACGCTGATAATAACCGCAGAATCATCCCCAAAGTAAATTATCCTCTTGGGCCGGTAGCACTAACCCTTGATGAGCAAGAAAGTAAAATAGCGAAAATTGCTTTTGAGATGGATGATGAAACCGCGGTATTCGTTGCTTTTACTGAAGATGGCCGCTTAATCAAAACTAGCTTTATCGCCGAGGATGATTTTGGTTCTTTAAGTGAAGGCGAAGAGGCTGAATATGAGAGTATTTTTCAGCAAATTGACTTTCCACTGAATCATGTTGATGAAATTAACGTTACTCCAGATCTCAGCCAAGTATTTGTCCGTAGTGCTAATAGTGTTTATGTTTATAGTCTAGACGATGAATATGATGTCGCTTTAAAAGCACTTATTACTCCTGAACTTGCCAGCGATAAAACTTACCTAACGTCTATGGCATTACTATCGGGAAGTAGTTCAGTATTACTTGGTGATAGTAACGGTATGATCAGCCAATGGTTTGAAGTTGCAAATGACTCAGGTCGTCAATTTGAGCAAATCAGAACCTTTAATGCTCAACCTAGCTCTGGTAACAATAGTTCACCTTCTATTGCGACTATTTATACCGAGCAGTTTAGAAAGAGTTTTTATACTGTCAGTGACTCTGGTTTAATTAATGTATTTTATACCACCAGTGCTGCTCATCTATGGCAAGGTCAGTTATCGGACGAAAAGCCTATCGCTTTAGGTATTGCTCCCCGTGCTAATGGTTTAGTTTTAGTCAGTAATGCGACTAACATTGAGACAACTGAACAAGCAAATTCTAAGGTATCCGTACAAACATTTAGTGTACATAACGAACACCCAGAAGTGACTTGGCAAGCATTGTGGCAAGAAGTTTGGTATGAAGGTTATCCAGAGCCAGATTATGTTTGGCAATCAACCTCAGGATCAGATGATTTTGAAGGTAAGTTCTCTTTAGTGCCAATCTCATTTGGTACCATCAAAGCCGCTTTATATGCGATGTTATTCGCTGTGCCAATTGCGTTAACTGCGGCAATTTATACCGCGTACTTTATGACGCCAGTATTGCGCAAAAAAGTAAAACCAACCATTGAATTAATGGAAGCATTACCTACCGTTATTTTAGGCTTCTTGGCGGGCTTGTGGTTAGCACCATTAATGGAAGAGTATTTACCTGCGGTTTTCCTTTTGTTTTTATTTTTACCTCTTGCAACGATTATCACTGCTTTTGCTTGGCACTCATTACCAAATAACTGGAAAGATAAGCTGCCTGAAACTTTAGCACCGATTTTACTTATCCCTGTGATGATTTTGGCAATCCTTGCCGCGTTCTCTTTGTCCGGCAGTGTAGAAGATGCATTGTTTGCAGGTGATATGCGTCAATACTTGACCAATGATTTAGGTATCGACTTCGATCAGCGAAATGCTTTGGTTGTTGGTATCGCGATGGGCTTTGCTGTTATTCCGACCATCTTCTCTATGGCAGAAGATGCAATATTTAGTGTGCCAAGTCACTTAACCAGTGGTTCATTAGCTTTAGGTGCAACTCAGTGGCAAACCTTAGTGAAAGTTGTTTTGCTTACTGCAAGCCCTGGCATATTCTCCGCCATAATGATGGGACTTGGTCGAGCTGTTGGCGAAACCATGATTGTCTTAATGGCAACAGGTAATACACCAATTCTTGATTGGAGTGTGTTCCAAGGTATGAGAACACTAGCAGCAAATATCGCCGTAGAAATGCCAGAGTCTGAGGTAGGTAGTTCACACTATCGTATTTTATTCTTAGCTGCCTTTGTGCTCTTTATTTTCACCTTTATTTTCAATACGGCAGCAGAGTTTGTTCGCCAACGATTACGTGAAAAATACAGCTCAATGTAGTGATAATGTTTTAAGTTTCAGGTAGATCAATAATTTTAAGAAACAGTAGCTATTCAGCTTTAAGTTAGATTGCGCAATTTAAAAGAAAAAGCACGGAGTTGATGACTATCAATGAGTACTTTTGATGCCTAAATTGCACAATCTAGCGACAAGGTAATAGTTACTTACTAAATTAAGAGTTTTTTATGAATAAGTGGTTTAAATCAGGCTCCCCGTGGATATGGTTATCGGCAGGTGGCGTAAGTATCAGTTTAATATCAGTAGTAGGTTTGTTGTGGTTGATTGCATCTCGCGGCTTATCTTACTTTTGGCCAAGTCAGCTTCACCAATTTGATTTAATTGATGAAAACGGCGTGAAAAGTGTGGTTATTGGCGAAATATATGACAGAGAAGAAATCCCTGTAAGCCAATTAGCACATTTAAACTTAACGCTTGCACCAGAGCAAGAAGTGCTAGAACGATTGCTAATCAAAACAGGTAACCGTGAATTGGTCAGCCTAGATTTTCGTTGGTTGCTGTCTCATTATATTGTTAAAGATCAAACACCAAAAGACCTTGTCGTGGTTGAACGTCGTACGAATGGTAACTTTTACGGCTACATTGACAGCATCATCCTTGATGGTAAATCCGTGCCAAAAGATCGCTTAGCAGAATTGTTATCGCGGGTCGAAAGCTTCCAAGAAAAAATTGATGAATTGCAAAAATCAGACATCGGTGCCATTAACCATCAATTAGAGCGTTTACGTTTGAAAAAGCGTAAGTATCAACTTGAAGATAAGTTAACGCCTGAAGTCGAAGCACAATTGTCGCAACAAAAAAATGCACTCAATATTAGCTACGAAAAACTAGAAAAAGAGTTGTTGGCATTTCGCAAAGAAATTTCACGTGACCAGCTTGTTATGCGTGCTATGGATGGACAACTCGTTACTATCAATTTTGACTATATTCTAGATGTTAGTTTTAATAATAACCTCAACTTCTTAGAAAAACTGTCGGTATTCTTTAGCCAAGTGGGTGGTTTCATCATGGATGACCCAAGAGAGGCGAACACCGAAGGTGGCGTTTTCCCTGCTATTTTTGGTACTGTACTGATGGTGTTACTAATGACAGTAATCGTGTCGCCGTTTGGTGTTATTGCTGCAATTTACTTACATGAATATGCAGGTAAAAACGCACTAACTAAATTACTACGCATTGCCGTAATTAACCTCGCAGGTGTGCCGTCAATTGTTTATGGTGTATTTGGCCTTGGCTTCTTTGTTTATATGGTGGGTGGCTCTTTAGATCAACTGTTTTATCCTGAAAACTTACCAAGCCCAACCTTTGGTACTCCAGGGGTTTTATGGTCAGCAATTACTTTAGCTATTTTGACATTACCAGTAGTCATTGTTTCGACGGAAGAAGGCTTATCACGTATTCCGTCTTCGATGCGTCACGGTTCATTAGCGCTAGGAGCCACTAAAGCAGAGACTTTATGGCGGATAATTTTACCTATTGCCAGCCCTGCTATTATGACAGGTATCATCTTAGCTATTGCTAGAGCTGCAGGTGAAGTTGCTCCGTTAATGCTAGTTGGCGTTGTTAAAATGGCACCTAATTTACCCTTGGATGGTAACTTCCCATTCTTACATTTAGATAGAAAGTTTATGCACTTAGGCTTTCATATCTACGATGTTGGCTTCCAAAGCCCGAATGTCGAAGCCGCACGACCATTAGTTTATGCGACAGCATTATTGTTGGTGACTATTATTGTTGCACTTAACATGACAGCCGTTTCAATTCGAAATAAATTGCGCGAAAGATATAAGATGTTAGAGCACTAGTTTGCTTTAATTCAACGAATACATAACGATTAATGAAAAGAAAATAGAGAATACCAATTATGATTTCTATTAGCCCAAAAACAATTGCTACTGGTAGCGAGTCTTTAATGACCACGCCATTAGATTTGACTAATTTGACACCCGAGCAAGTAGCATTAGATATTAATGGCTTAAATTTACATTACGGTAATAAACAGGCTCTTAATAATATCAGCATGGCTATTCCGAAAGGACAAGTAACCGCGTTTATTGGCCCAAGTGGTTGTGGTAAATCAACCTTACTGCGTTGTATCAACCGCATGAACGACTTAGTTGACAATTGTCACATTAGTGGCGAGATTAACTTACATGGTAATAATATTTACGGTAAACACGTTGATGTTGCTGAATTAAGAAGAAAAGTCGGTATGGTATTTCAGCGACCTAATCCATTTCCTAAGTCAATATATGAAAATGTTGTCTATGGTTTAAGGATTATGGGTGAAAATAACCGTCGAAGACTTGATGAAGCGGTAGAGAAGTCTCTGCGCAGTGCTGCGCTTTGGAATGAAGTAAAAGACAGGTTAGATGAAAGTGCATTAGGCCTTTCAGGTGGTCAACAGCAGCGTTTAGTTATCGCAAGAGCTATTGCGATACAACCAGAGGTTTTATTACTGGATGAACCGACATCTGCACTAGATCCTATTTCAACATTAACCATTGAAGAGTTGATTAACGATCTTAAAAAGCAATTTACTGTAGTTATCGTTACGCACAACATGCAACAAGCAGCCCGTGTTTCTGATCAAACTGCGTTTATGTATATGGGTGATTTAATTGAATACAGTGACACCAATACACTCTTTACCACGCCAATGAAAAAGAAAACAGAAGATTACATTACTGGCCGCTACGGTTAATCAGCAGTTTAAAAAGTATGTAATGCATACTTATAAAAGGAAATACCATGGATAACTTACAAATTGGCCGTCATATTTCTGGTCAGTTCAATGAAGATTTAGAACGTGTTATCAACAACGTTATGCATATGGGCGGCTTAGTTGAAAAACAATTAACCGATGCCTTAGCAGCCGTTAACCAAGCAGATGTTGCGTTAGCCAAGCAAGTTTTAAGTAATGACTATCAAATTAATGCCTATGAAGTCAGTATTGATGATGAATGTACTCGCATCATTGCCAAGCGCCAACCAGCTGCAGGTGATTTACGCTTGATTATGGCCGTCGTTAAAACCATTGCCGATCTAGAGCGTATTGGTGATGAAGCTGAGAAAATTGCTAAAGTAGCACTAGAAAGCTTTTCATCACAACAGCAAGATTTATTAGTTAATCTTGATAACTTAGGTCGACGTGTTTTAGAGTTTTTACAAGCAAGCCTAGATGCGTTCACTCGAATGGATTGCGATACCGCCATTAAAATCCATCAAATGGATGACAAAATTAACCGTGAATATGAAGCATTAATGCGTCAACTAATGACCTATATGATGGAAGATCCACGTTCAATTCCGCAAGTGATGACCGTTATTTGGTCAGCGAGAGGGCTTGAGCGTATTGGGGATCGTTGTCAAAATATTTGTGAATACATCATTTATTTTGTCAAAGGCAAAGTTGTACGTCACACCACAGCAGAAGATATGAAAAATCTTTAAAGTAATACCGCTTTATTAATAATAAAGTTGAAAACTTCGAAGTATTTTAAATTCAATCAATTAGCTAAGTATGTAATAGGTACTTAGCTAATTTCAAATGACACTATCGCCGTTAACTCATAAAGGCTTTCATATAAGCTAACATTAGCATTTAACATTAGAAGTTAAATGGGTTACTATCCGCGGCGAATAGCAATGACGAGAGTTATAAAACTGGAAACTTAATTATGGCCAGAAATACAATCTTAGGTGTATTTGCAAAATCACCGATTAAACCGTTAGAAAAACATATTCAAATAGTTGTTAAATGTAGTAAGCAACTTATCCCATTTTTTGAAGCATGTACTGAACAAAATTGGAGCGAGGCGACAAAAATTCGTCGTAAGCTTTCCAAATTAGAACAGGATGCGGATTCACTTAAACGTCAATTACGTTTAGAACTACCAGGTGGCTTATTTATGCCAGTTGATAGAGCTGACTTACTTGAACTGCTTACCCAGCAAGACAAAATAGCCAATAAAGCAAAAGATATTGCCGGACGTGTCTTAGGGCGTAAACTTGAAATACCTACTAGCTTACAAACTGAATTCTCTACTTATTTAGCGCGTTGTATTGATGCAACTGAAAAAGCTGCTGAAGCAATTAATGAATTAGATGATTTATTAGAGACTGGCTTTCGTGGCCGTGAAGTTGCGTTAGTTGAAAAAATGATAAGCCAGTTAGATAGCATCGAAGATGATACTGACGGTTTACAAATTACCTTACGTAAAAACTTACTAGCGATTGAAAAGGATTTGAATCCAGTTGATGTAATGTTCTTATATCAAATTATTGATTGGGTTGGTGATTTAGCCGATCTTGCTGAGCGTGTAGGTGCACGTTTAGAAATCCTTTTGGCTAGAAAATAGGGCTTAACTGATGGAAATTATACTAAACTCAGGCAGCACTTTTGTAATCCTTGCTGCTATAGTTGGCTTCTTTATGGCATGGGGCATTGGTGCCAATGATGTAGCCAATGCAATGGGAACCTCTGTTGGTTCAAAAGCATTAACGATAAAACAAGCGATTATTATCGCAATGGTATTTGAATTTGCCGGTGCTTATCTAGCAGGTGGTGAAGTAACTTCTACCATCCGTAAAGGCATTATTGATGCAGGTTACTTTATCGATACACCTGAACTCTTAGTTTACGGGATGATCTCGGCACTTTTTGCTGCTGCTACTTGGTTACTTATCGCATCAGCACTAGGTTGGCCGGTATCTACTACTCACTCAATTGTTGGCGCTATCATCGGCTTTGCAGCCATTGGCGTTAGTACTGATGCGGTAGAGTGGGGCAAAGTAATTGGTATCGTTGGTAGCTGGGTTATAACCCCGCTTATCTCAGGTATTATTGCATTTATTATTTTTAATAGTGCACAAAAACTGATTTTTGATACCGATAAACCTTTACAACAAGCAAAGCGCTGGGTTCCAGCTTATATGTTCTTAGCTGGTTTTGTTTTATCACTAGTAACAATCAAAAAAGGCCTTAAGCACATCGGTCTTGAAAACGTTAACCTAGGCTTTGTAAACTTTGAAATTAAAGGTGCCGGTGGTTTCTACTTAGCAATTATTATTGCGCTTATCGTTGCCGCTATTGGTAAAATCTTTATCAGACGTTTGAAGTTTGATGAAACACTTGCGAAAGAAGCACATTATGCCAATGTGGAAAAAGTATTTGCTATTTTAATGATAGTTACTGCTTGTGCTATGGCTTTTGCTCACGGCTCAAATGACGTTGCTAACGCTATCGGTCCATTGGCGGCTGTAGTAAGCATTGTTGATAATGGCGGCGAAATTGCTTCTAAATCAGCTATTGCATGGTGGATTTTACCATTGGGTGGCTTTGGTATTGTTGCCGGTCTTGCCTTATTTGGTCATAAAGTTATTGCAACCATTGGTCAGGGCATTACCCATTTAACACCAAGCCGAGGCTTTGCAGCTGAGTTAGCAGCGGCAAGTACTGTTGTTATTGCTTCTGGTGCTGGTTTGCCTATCTCAACTACACAGACGCTTGTTGGTGCTGTGCTAGGTGTAGGTATGGCGCGTGGTATTGCAGCAATCAATCTAGGCGTTGTACGTAATATCGTGGTCTCTTGGGTTATAACTCTACCTGTAGGTGCTGGTTTATCTATCATCTTCTTCTGGATGATGCAGGCATACTTTGGTTAATCGCTAAGGTTCAGTAAATACTAAAAGCCGCATTTATTGCGGCTTTTTTGTTGCTGTTAAGCTATTGTTTAGTTGCTATTAAACCTTTGCTTAAGTATTTAAATACTTTATTTAGCAGTGTAAGTAACAACGATTATCTTCTTCTGGACTTAAATGTGCTCAGGCAGGCATACATTGGTTAATTACTAAGATTCAGTAAATATTAAAAGCCGCATTTATTGCGGCTTTTTTGTTGCTTTAAGTGTCTTGTCCTGAAATGTGTTTAGCGTTAATAACAACGATTATCTTCTTCTGGGCTTAAATGTGCTCAAGCAGGCAGCCTTTAGCTAATCGCTAAGATTCAGTAAATATGAAAACCGCATTTATAGTGGCTTTTTTGTGGTCTATGTATGGATACTAGTCGTCATCAAGCTTAATGTTTGGCGTTCTAAATTTTAACTAAACTCTGCTGAACTATGCCGTATTCAAGCATGTAGTATTTGGCTAATTGCTAAAAACTAGACATAAAAAAGCCGCAATTATTGCGGCTTTTTTGTCATTATTTGTAAGGAGTAAACACTGCGTTAGGCGTTAAACTCGATTACTCTTTACCTTAGCTTCTTTCAGTTACTTCTAATAAGTGATAACCGAATTGAGTTTGCACAGGGCCTTGTACAGTATTTAGTGGCGCTGAAAAAACAACTTTGTCGAACTCAGGAACCATTTGACCTGGACCAAAGCTACCTAAATCACCGCCTTGAGCGTTAGATGGGCAGTTAGAATGCTCTTTAGCTACTTCAGCAAAATCTTTACCTGCTTCAATTTCAGCTTTTAATGCTAAACATTCTTCTTCAGTATCCACTAAAAGGTGGCGTGCACTTGCTTGAGACATACTTCTTTTCCTATTTCTTATGGTGAAATTATATTTATATGAAATATTATATAATTGAGCAGACGTACAGTAACGCATCTAAAAGGTAAATGAAAGGACACAGATTGAGTTATCACTTGAATACTAGTAAGAAGTTCGTATATGAAAAAATGCTAATGTTTTTTTTGTTAACGTAATGACTTACTTAGTTATTATTGTGATGATCGTTTTGCTGATTTTTCCTACTTTGTCTTTTAGCTCACTTACCTAAGCATAATTACCAGCGCCAGTCTAAACAGTCAGATTGATCTGAGTTGAGCTTAGCAATTAAGCTCAAATATCGGTAGAATAGCGCCAATTTTGATTTATCTATGTACTTAGCAGTACTAACGCAGTTAAGGATTATCTATGGCTTCCCTTCAAGATCAGTTGCTTAAAGCAGGATTGACTACTAAACAAAAAACACGTCAAGCAAATGCTGACAACCGCAAAAAAAACAAACAAAAGCGTAGTGGCGTTAAACATGATGCCAGCTTGCAAGAGCAAGTTAAGCAAGATTTAGCAAAATCTAAAGCAGAAAAGCTAGCGAAAGACTCAGCATTAAATGACGCGAAGAATAAGGAACTTGCTAGCAAAGAAAACAGCCTGCGCATTAAACAAATTTTACAGCACCACCAAATAACAGGCGTCAACGGCGAAAGTGAATACAATTATACCTTTGAAAATAAAATTAAAAAATTATCCCTAGATACTATTACTCATAAAGCGCTAGTAAATGGTCGTTTAGCTCTTTGTGGTTTTGCTGAAACAACGTATTTAGTGACCAGTGAAACTGCCGCAAAAGTTGCTGAGCTTGATAATAGCATCATCTTGGTACAAAACGATAAAGTTGAAAGTGACGAGGTTGATGAAGACGATCCTTATGCAGATTATCAAATCCCTGATGATTTAATGTGGTAAACCTATACAACAATATCAGTGAAATCTGTGCTAGAATAGCGCGGAATTTTCTGTATAGCACAGTGAAATATTGATTTAGAATGCATTCATTGTTAGAAAAGTAATTTAATGAATCTATTCGCCTTAAATTAACAAGAGTTACTATTATGATTTTAATGAAAATGATCCGCTGGCCAATTGGGCAATTAATTTTATTACTTAACTTTATTTTTTCTCCTCGTTCACCTAAACGTGCGATAGAAGAGCAAACTAAAATAGATAATAAAACACAAAACTTAAGTTTATATCAGCTTCCATCATGTCCATTTTGTGTGAAAGTACGCCGCACTATGAAACGTGAAGGCTTAAAAATTGAGTTAAGAAACATTAGTGGTAAAAACGACTTTCGTGAAGAGTTAATTCGTGAAGGCGGTAAACGTACAGTCCCTTGTTTACGTATTGAAAAAGCTGACGGTCAAGTTCAGTGGTTATATGAATCGAGTGACGTGGTTGCTCACTTACAAGGCTTAGCAAAAGCAGCGTAAGTAATTAACTAAACAGCTCTATTTGTAATAAACGCGCCAATAGGCGCGTTTTTTATGACAACTTCACCGATGTCTTCTTTGTAGGTTACTCTACAACTTAGCTTATTATCATTGATTATCGCTGAGTCTATCAGGCTAACTTACTATCGCGAACAACTAATTTTTTAGCCACTCTTTGAAATTTTATTGACTGTCAGCCTTTCTTATTTAGCAGCTGTAATTTTTTATTAAGGTGTTAACTGTGCTGATAAAAACCCCGAAAAACTGCGATTTAAAAGAAAACCATGTAACTCCAGAAAATGTTTACTTAAACAGACGTGAAGTACTCAAGGGCATGGGTTTTTTAGGTGCGGGAGCATTACTGGCAAGTGCGAGCGCCAAGGTAAATGCTAATTGGTTCACGAAAGATGAGCCGAGTAAATTTAAAACAACCGCATTAACATTTACCCCAGATGCAAATTCGGAGCAGTTGATATTAACCCCAGAAAGCAAAGTTACTACGCATAACAATTTTTATGAGTTTGGCGCACAAAAACACCAACCTGCAGAGTTATCTCAGCAATTTAAAGTTAACCCATGGCAGCTTAGTATTTCTGGGGAGTGCGCCAAGCCAATGACTTTAGATTACGATGACTTAACTAAGATGTTTACTCTTGAGGAGCGCATTTACCGACTACGCTGCGTAGAGGCATGGTCAATGGTGGTGCCTTGGATAGGTTTTACGCTGGCTGATTTATTGAAAAAAGTGCTCCCCAACTCTTCTGCTAAGTATGTGGTTTTTGAGACACTTCACGATCCTGAGCAAATGCCAGGACAAGCAGACCGTCGCTTGGGAGGTGGTATTAGCTATCCTTATGTCGAAGGTTTACGTATTGATGAAGCGATGAACCCACTGACATTAATGAGTGTTGGCTTATATGGAAAAACCTTACCACCACAAAATGGCGCGCCAATTCGCTTAGTAGTGCCATGGAAATATGGCTTTAAAAGCATTAAGTCCATTGTCTCGATTAAACTCGTCAGCGAGCAGCCAAAAACAACTTGGCAGCAGCTTGCGCCGAATGAATATGGTTTTTATGCCAATGTAAATCCAAAGCACGACCATCCGCGTTGGAGTCAAGCAAGCGAAAGACATATTTCTACTGGTGGTTTGTTTGCCCGAAACCGTATTAAAACGTTAGCGTTTAATGGTTACGGTGAGCAAGTGGCGCATTTATACAAGAACATGGATTTGCACAAGTTTTTTTAAATACTTTATATGATGAAAAAAATAACAACAAAAAGTAAAGTTTTTCTGTTAAAAAGCATTATTCATTTAGCGGCATTATTGCCGTTATTGAACATATACTTTCTTGCTTTTATCGATCAGCTTGGCGCAGACCCTGTCCAACGTATTATCCACTTTACCGGCATTGGCGCGTTAAATATCTTACTGTTCACACTCGCTGTAACCCCAATAGCAAAGCAGTTTAAGCTAGGTTACTTATTACAAACTAGACGTTCTGTCTCTTATACACATCTCCGAGCCCACGAGACCGTACTAGA
>CAJXPG010000127.1 GCA_913057925.1 uncultured Colwellia sp.
TCTACACAGAGTAGATCGTCGGCAGCGTCAGATGTGTATAAGAGACAGGAGTAACATTAATTCTCAGGCATTCAGATTGTCATTAAAGAGTACACAGGACCATGAGTTTATATTTAAATATAAATTTTTTACCGAAGAGCTTCCCCAAAGCCCTCGCGCTTTGGCAGCTAGCTGACTTAAGTAACGGCCTACTTACCTATGAACAATTAGATAAGTTAGTGAATATTAATAAGTGCACAACGATTAACGTTGAAAACTTTATAAAAAGCCAAGCGAAAGATGTTAAAAGAGCAAATCGCTTTTCTATTTTACACCCTGAACAGGCTTTAAAAATTAGCCATAAAATTAATTTTATGCACCTTTCTGATTGGCATATTGATCAGTTATACGTGACAGGCTTTGATAAGTTAATTCAAGCCCGTGATGCTTGGTGGGGGGGGGTATTAACTCACCCTAGCTTTTTAATGGCGCGCTTAATGAGTAATGATTACGACAGTAGGCAAAACAGTAAATCTATACAAGCTTATGAGATTAATGGTTGGCCGCATGTGCATTTGCCTAAAATAAGTAATGGTATGCCACCACCGATAGACGAAATAATTGTTGATACTCGGGTAAATCCTGGGCATTGGCGCTTTAAACCCGGTTACATAGAAGGTGTGGCTGCGCAAATGTGGCTAGGTCGCGCATTTTTTAATGCGGTAAACCTTGATAAGTCGGCCTTATTTGATGTGCCTTGGTTAGAGGTTAATGAACTAGCCTGTGGCGTAATACATATAAAGGCCTATGATGGTGAATTTGACAGTGACCAAGGCGAGCAAAGAGACATTCAAATAAAGTTACGCAAGTTATTGTTCGGCCATTCACCACATTCTGAAGATGGCGATTTTAAACAATTAAGTGAGTGGATAGGCTCGCTTGATAAATAGGGTCAGAGTAAATAAATAGGGTCAGAGTAACATTAATTATATTTCTTTTATTTTTATAGCTCTAGCAATTGTTCAGTCAAATATTTACACCCTCTTAACTAAAATTAGTAGCTAATGAGTACCAACAAAGAAAAATAACGTTATGGTTTTAAAAAGAGTTATCGTGTTTGTACTTGTTTTTGTCATTACTGGCTGCAGCGCGGTCTCTTATCAGCCTGCGGGCTTTCGTGGCGGTTACAGTGAAAGGCAGCTTGATGAGCAGATTTATCGGGTGAACTATTTTGGTAATGGCTCGGTCAAGCTTGAGCAAACCATTGATTTTATTATGCTGCGCAGTGCTGTTATTGCCCAGGAGCAAGGCGAACAATATTTTAACACCTATGATTATCGCACTAAGGTCGATAAGGTTGATTTAGGTACGCCGGGTGTTTACGCCTATAAGCCAACTGTTTATGTGACGGTAAGCTTATTACCTGACAATGAAGCAAAACCGATTTCACAGTGTGAGCGCTTTAGTACGTTGTTCGAAATAGCTGGCATGTCTAAAAAAGCCATCAAGCATGTGCACAAAACCCTTGGTTGTATTGACGCCATTAAAGCCAAATATTCACTCACCGAGCAACAAGTGTTGGGGAAATCAGAGTAAAACTTACTTAAAACACTATGCATACCTTGCCGAAAATCAAAAACAAAAACAAAAACAAAATCAAAAACAAAAATAGAACTAAAGCTAAAAGTGACAAGGGTAGTAGAGTATCTACTTTTATGTTTTAAGTAATGTTTAATCCATTAGTACCTTGCAGCTTCGTCATTTGTCTATTATAGAAATTGTTATTGGGTTATTAATGTTATACTTGCAAGGAATATAGTACAGCTATTTTCTATTGGTATTTGTTTAAAAAAGAGATGCTTTATATGTTTAAGGTTTGTTGGGTTGTGATGCTTATTTCTGTCTGTTTTTTTGCTGAGGCGAAACAGAAAAAACTTGTTGCCTGTGTAGACGAGCACCCTCCTTATCAATATATAGCTGAAGTACCTTATGGAAAACATATTACAGCGCTAAAAGTATTGGCAGATGTTCTAGGAAAAGAATTAACGTTTGTTAAATCTCCCAATATTGCTCGTTGTCTATCATTTTTAAATACTGGTGATGTTGATGTGATCGCCGGTTTAAATATAACCAAAAAGCGAAAAGAATTTACTTTTTATGCACCTTTTAAGTTGGCTGATGAGTTAACGGTCATAAGCAGGAAAGATATCACAATAAATGGCTATAACGATTTAAAAGGTAAGATAATTGGGGTGTCTAGGGGGGCGAGCTATTTTGCTAAATTTGATTATGACGATACGTTAAATAAGGTAGCCATTCAAAATGACATCATTGGCTTATCCATGATTTTAAAAAAACGCATAGATCTCATCTTGGCAAATCCTAGTGTTCTTAATGAGATCAATAAAAACAGCGACTATAAAGCGCTCAAAGCTTCAAAAATAGCACTGGGTGAAGACTTTTCAAAGGTTACTTACTTTGGCTTTAGTATTAAAAACAACCTTGGTTTGAGCCAGGAAAAAATCACCTCATTAGTGAAAGAGGCCTTTGATAAAGGACGCTTCATACTTCCTGAAGAGGTTAAAAAATTAGGTGTTAAGTAAATAATAGTAATATTTACTTGAAGACTCTTTAAAGCGATTACCCAACGATTATTTTTCGTATTGTCTCCTTGAAAGAGCCAGTAGGTAGGTCTTTTAGTTAAATTTGTGTCAATATGAGCGTTTGAATTAGGGTTATTACCACTTAGGTTGCCAACTTAAAGTGTTGAGGAATGAGCTCGGCATTAATATCTACTGCTTTTTACTCGCCATTAATGGTCGCGACAAGTGTTCGGCTACTGGCATGATTTCTATGCTCACCAAGGTATATTCCCTGCCAAATACCAATGTTTAACTGACCATGGCTAATGGGCAAACTCAAACTATTCCCCAGTAAACTGGCTTTAATATGGGCTGGCATATCATCATCACCTTCATAGGTGTGTTGATAGTAAGGTGCTCGCTCTGGTACGAAATGGTTAAAGTGAGCTTCCATATCACTTCGAACAGTAGGATCGGCATTTTCATTTAAGGTAATTGATGCAGAAGAGTGCTTAATAAATAAATGCAATATGCCATATTGAATATTCACAAGTTCAGGGATTTGTCGAAGTACTTCATCGGTAATTAAATGAAAACCGCGCTTTCTTGCTTTTAAATTCAACTCTTTTTGAAACCACATACCTTAGCCCTAGATTGTTTTTTGACGTTGTAATGAAATGATTTAATTAACTGTTTTCTGGAACGAATCGTAGCATAACATGGCTGATATTGAGCTGTTTACGATTTCTTGAAATGATGTTTATCGGCGGTGAAATTAATTTAAATATATCAAATTACACTTTTTGGCAGGGAGTGCTAGTTGGGAATTTTGGAAGGGATATTAAAAAAGCACATAGCTTTATAGTCTATGTGCTTTTTTAAACGATTATTATCAGTGTTAGTCTTGTTCGTGAAGCCATGCAGCATGGCGTGGTGCACGCTTAGTGACAGACCATTCTTCAATCATGTCATGGGCAACACGGTTAAGCTCTTTATATTGCTCCGGTGTACCAGTATTAGCTGCAAGCTCTAAGCGGTGACCATTTGGATCGAAGAAATAAATAGATTTAAATACGCCATGATTAACCGGGCCAAGTACATCGACACCTTTACTTTCAAGTTCATCTTTAGCTGCAACTAGCGTATCAAGGTTGGCGACTCGTAAGGCAATATGTTGAACCCAAGCTGGAGTATTTTGATCTCTGTCCATGGTTGGCGAATTAGGTAGCTCGAAAAATGCTAAAACGTTTTCATTTCCTGCATCTAAAAATATATGCATGTAAGGATCTGGTGCTTTAGTTGAAGGTACTTCATTTTCAGCAATAGCCAATACTAAATCCATATTGAGCTTGTCTTTGTACCAGTTAGTGGTTTCTTTCGCATCTTTACAGCGATAAGCAACGTGATGTATTTTTTCGATATTAATCATAATGCAGGACTTTTATATAAAAGAATTTATGCGTTAATTTTAATCATAAACAGTACCCTTAAGCGAATTTTATCACTATTTAACAAAACTAACTGCGTCACTGGGAGTTGACGGCTGTAAAAAAATAATTACAGCCTAGCTAACTAAATGAAGCAAAAGGGAGAGCTACGCTAAGATGACCGTTTTGTCGCCATTTAAACAGACCCTTTGCTCAGCATGCACTTTTACCGCGTGACTTAATGCGGTTGCTTCTAGATCGTGACCCATATGCACCATTTGCTCAATGGTGAAAGTATGGTTTATCGGTTTAACCTCTTGGGCGATTATCGGACCTTCATCTAAATCTGCTGTGACATAGTGTGCGGTAGCTCCAATAACTTTGACACCTCTAGCATGTGCTTGGTGGTATGGTTTAGCGCCTTTAAAGCTAGGTAAAAAGGAATGGTGGATATTGATAGCGTGACCTTGCAGTTTTTGACACAAGTCATCAGATAAAATTTGCATATATCGTGCAAGCACCAAAAGATCGACTTGTTTTTCTTGCATCAATTGCAGAATTTGATGCTCTTGCTGTGTTTTGGTTTGGGCAGATATTGGCAAGTGAAAAAACTCTATACCATGCCACTCAGTTAATGCTCGGCAATCTTGATGATTAGAAATAACTCCGACAATATTCACTGGTAAAACACCTGATTTCCACTTAGTTAATAGCGAGACAAGGCAATGGTCATCTTTAGAAACGGCAATTAATATGTTTGGTACATCGATACGTTTGCGTAATTGGAATTGCATTGCAAGTGGTTTAGCTAATTGCTCTAACGCTTCAATAAACTCACGAGATGAAACGTTTAAATTTCTATCGTCAAAGGCGATACGAGAAAAGAAAGTCTCCGTATAAGGGTCACTATATTGAGACGTTTCAGTAATAAAGGCACCGTGTGAATAAAGGCTTTGCGAAACCTTAGCTAAAACGCCGCTACTATCAGGACATTGCCAAGTTAAAATGTATTGTGTTACGTCAGGCATAATTAAAAATGTTGTCATAGCTGTCAAAAAGTTAACAATCATCTTGGGCTAATAAAGCCATAAAAACCAGTACTTTATTAGTACGGCTGGCTATATGCTATAGACAAGTAGGTATGTTTGAATAATGCTGTAGTTAATACAACTTAAGTAAGTTATCCTCGAATTTTATGCTTATTTTTAATGTAAAGCTGTTCAACTTTTTCACGTGCCCAAGGCGTTTTACGTAAAAACTTCAAACTAGATTGAATACTTGGGTTGTCAGTAAAACATTTTATTTTAATTTCTTTACCTAAGGTATCAAAACCAAAATGAGCTTCGAGCTCTGTTACTATCGTTTTTAAATTAATGCCGTGCAGGGGGTTATAAGGTTGATTATCCATTTGAATTCCACAAAATAGCTTTTAGAGCATAAAAAAACACAATAAGGTCAGTATACCATTATTGTGTTTTACTTTATCTTAACTAACAGAAGTAAACTGTTTAGCTAAAGTACTTAGTTAGTTCATCATTGCCGCCAATATGCTTACCATCAATGAATATTTGTGGGGTGGTATCCGCTTGAGTGATAGCACGCATTGCGGTGATAGTAGTATCTTCACCTAAAATCATTTCTTCATATTGTAAACCCTTCTCAGCTAATAACGCCTTAGTTTTCGCACAATGTGAACAGCCGTGTTTAGTGAATATTGCCACCTCTGTTTTTTGTACTGCTTCAGGGTTGATAAAGTTAAGCATGGTGTCTGCATCTGAAACTTCAAACGGGTCGCCAGGTAAGTCAGGTTCAATGAACATTTTTTCAATTACGCCATTTTTAACCAGCATAGCATAGCGCCAACTTCGCTTACCAAAGCCAATCTCAGATTTATCAACAAGTAAACCCATACCTTCAGTAAACTCGCCATTACCATCAGGAATAAAACTGATGTTGTCAGCATCTTGGTCTTGTGCCCAAGCATTCATAACAAAGGTATCATTTACTGAGATACATACTATTTCATCTACTCCGTTAGCAAATAACTTAGGCGCTAATTCGTTGTAACGAGGTAAGTGAGATGACGAACAAGTCGGGGTAAAAGCGCCAGGTAAGGAAAAAACGACGACGGTTTTATTGGCAAAGATATCTTCGCTATTACGTGTATTCCATGTGTCATCAGCTATGATTGGAAAAGTAACTGATGGGACTTTTTTACCGGTAATGTCTGTAAACATAGGTATTCCTTATTTATAAGTAGAAATAATAAAACTGAGCTACTTCGAATTAACTGCTCCGTTAAGATGAAACCATTATTAATTATATAGTCGATTAAATAAAATGGATGTTTTCTATTGTTACCATAGGCAAAAACTATCAATTGAAAGTGCTAAATTTAGCACAATTAAAAGAATTACCTCATAAGCTTGCTTAGAGTAACAGCTGCATGATAAATTAACGAATAATTAGTTGTATATACAACTGGATGTTTTTATATTTGGGATGAGATAATGAATACAAGTTATAACTTTCAACCAGGTAAAATAGGTATGCTTATTAGCATGCCGCATAACGGTCAGAAAATTCCTAGTGACATTGCCAGTACAATGACAGATGACGCTCAAAAAGTAGCAGATACTGACTGGTATATGGACAAGCTTTATGACTTTGCTCAAAGTCTGGGTATCGCTATTATCTCACCAAAATATAGTCGCTATGTAATCGATTTAAATCGTAACATTGACGGGGTCAATTTATATCCCGGAGCCAATAGCACTGAGCTTTGCCCGACCACAGCATTTGACTTATCGCCACTGTATAAAGTAGGGCAAACACCTGACGATGCTGAAATCCAGCGAAGAATAGCTTTATATTGGCAACCTTATCATCAAGCATTAAATGATACATTAACGAAAATGAAAGCAGAGTTTGGCAAAGTAGTATTACTTGATGCTCACTCTATTTTATCGAAAGTACCACGTTTTTTTGAAGGGCAATTGCCTGATTTTAATTTTGGTAGTGCTAATGGTGAAAGTTGTAGTAATGACTTGATGAATCGAGTGATGGAGCTAGATTTTTCTCCTTATTCGAGTGTTGCAAATGGCCGCTTTAAAGGTGGTTACATTACGCGTGGCTATGGTAAGCCAGATGAAAACATTCATGCTATTCAACTTGAGCTATCTCAGCATACTTACATGGATGAGCCGAGCGATCATTATAATGAATTAAAAGCAGCACAAGTAAAAGTGAAGCTACAAAGCTTTGTGAACTGTTTAGCTGACTTTGCTAAAGACAATTAATCTTAAACGTTAAATAAACTATTAACAAAATTAGTAGAGCATTATGAAATTATACGCAGACAATATTTTATTAGCTGATGGTTGGGCAACAGAGCAAACTATTACTATTGAGCAAGGTGTTATCACGGCGATAGAAAGTGGTAAAGTTGAAGATGCAGAGGTAGCCAAGGGTGCGGTAATTCCGGGTATGGTGAATTGTCATTCTCATGCTTTTCAACGTGCTTTTGCTGGTTTTAGTGAGCAGGGAAGTGAAGGGCAAGATAGTTTTTGGACATGGCGAAAAATCATGTATCAATTTCTTGCTCAACTAACCGATGTTGATGCAAAAAACATTGCCAAACAGCTTTATATAGAAATGTTGAAAATGGGCTACACCCGAGTAGCTGAATTTCATTATTTACATCATGATATTGATGGTAGTGTTTACGATAATAACGTTGCTAACTTGGCAACAATGGCACAAGCTATTTTTGATGCAGCAAAAGAGTCGGGTATCGGTTTAACCTTATTGCCTGTACTTTATCAGCACAGTGGTTTTGGCGAACAAAAGCCTACTGACGGTCAAAAGCGTTTTATTAACTCAACCAAGCAGTTTAACCAGTTAGTCAGTGATTGTTTTACTTTGAGCGAGCATTACTCAAATACTAATGTTGGTATTGCGCCACACTCGCTACGTGCGGTTGATAAAATTTCATTAACTGAGGCGGTAGCGCATGTCAGAGCACTTGATAATCAAGCCCCTGTTCACATTCATATTTCAGAACAACAAAAAGAAGTTGATGACTGTTTAGCACATTATGGTAAAAGGCCTGTGCAATGGTTGCTGGATAATGTTGAGCTTGATAAACATTGGTGTTTAATTCATGCCACACATTTAGATGAGCAAGAAAGAAAAGGTATTGTTGCCAAACAAGCTATAGCGGGTATTTGTCCTACGACAGAAGCGAACTTAGGTGATGGGATATTTCCAACAACTGAGTTTTTAGCTGAAAATGGTACTTTTGCTATTGGCTCTGATAGCCATATCTCTGTTAATCCAATAGAAGAGTTGCGTTGGCTTGAATATGCGCAGCGCTTGATCAGACAACAGCGGGCGATATTAGCGACACCAGAACAAGCGTCTGTGGGTCAAAATTTATGGCAGCAAGCTGCAATAGGTGGCGCGCAAAGTACTAATAGTAATACTGGTAGTTTAGCTATTGGTAAGCAGGCTGATTTATTAGTGCTTGATAGTGATAAAACCAAGTTGTTTGCTAATGCAAATCAGCACCTACTTGATAGTGTTATTTTTGCCAGTCAGCAAAATCCTGTAGCGGATGTCATGGTAAATGGTCAATGGGTTATTAAAGCTCAACAGCATGCTGAGCAGGCTATAACCAGTGAAAAATTTGCAGAGTTATTAGTAAGATTGTCAGCTTAACAACAATAAATAAATGTAACTCAGTAGTTAAAGTACTGAGTTATGATATAAAAAAGAGGCGATAGGGTTTTAAAAAAGAGCTGTATATCGACTAATAGTAGAACAAACCTTTTTTTCATTGGTTATATGAAAAACAATATCACGTTTCTGGGTTTGGCAAATGCTATAGTAAAACTCTTTAACCACGGCTCTTTCAGAGGTTATAACTTTTAAACGCTCAATTTCTTTATCAGAAAAGCTTCCTAGCTCAGGTTTTAAATCAGTGAAAATTTTCTCGGCTTTTAACCGTACTTTAGTGTCGCTAAACTCACCAAAACCATCCAGTAATGTTTGTTTTTGTGTATTATAGAACTGCGTTACTTTCTCGTTTGGATAAAAGTGTAAATAGACTGCCGCAGCAACGATTAAGATCAATAAATGCTTCATAATATGTCATATAATTAATTTTATTGGGTGATTTTATCTTAAATAGTCAGTTTAAGGTAATAATTTATTGGCTATTTGGAACTTTTGTTAATAAAATCATTTCTCTCCTGATGCTAACTAGTAGCTCGTAAGTAGTATTTTATCCGCATAGCAAGGATTTATCGTGAAAGCCAACGACCAATCATCCTCAACACCTAAAAGTACTAACAATTCAGTACAAAAACATATCCCTATCAAGAATGTGAAAATTCATGGTACGAAAAATACCGGTAAGGAGCGCTATAAACCGGGTGATCAAATTTATGTTCGCCGTAATCAAGGTTTTTTTCAACGATTGCGACAGCGAATGAATCTGGTTTATTTTGCTTTCTTTCTATTACTACCATGGCTGCAATTTAACGGCCATCAAGCGGTGTTATTTGATATCAGTGAGCAACGTTTTACTCTGTGGAGTTTAACCTTATGGCCGCAAGATCTAACTTTACTTGCTTGGCTCTTTATCCTCGGAGCTTTTTTACTGTTTTTTGTTACTACCTTTTTAGGTCGGGTGTGGTGTGGCTATATGTGCCCGCAAACCGTATGGACCTTTATTTTCATTTGGTTTGAAGAGCGTATTGAAGGCACCGCAAATCAAAGGCGCAAACTTGATCAGCAAGAAATGAGCGCAAATAAGTTTATTCGCAAGTTTTTAAAACACGGTGCTTGGCTTTTGTTTTCTTTACTTACCGCGATGACGTTTGCCGGTTACTTCTCTCCAATGCAAGAGTTGTTCGTCAACGTATTTACATTAAACACTAGCGTAATGATGGCGGGAATTTTAGCCTTTTTCACTTTTGCAACCTATGGCAATGCCGGTTGGATGCGTGAAACTGTATGTATGCATATGTGCCCGTATGCACGTTTTCAATCAGCAATGTTTGATAAAGACACCTTAACTGTTGCTTATGATTCAGCCAGAGGGGAAGGTCGTGGAGCTCGTGGTCGTAAGCAAGATCATAAGGCAATGGGCTTGGGGGATTGTATAGACTGTAACCTTTGTGTTGAAGTATGTCCTACGGGCATTGATATTCGTAATGGCTTACAGTACGAATGTATCAATTGTGGCTCTTGTGTTGATGCTTGCTCGGGGGTAATGCAAAAGATGAATTATCCTCAGGGGTTAATTCGCTACACCACTGAGCATGAGTTAAAGGGCAAAAAAGTACATCTTATTCGCTCAAAACTTATTGGTTACGCTGTGCTTCTGGTGGTAATGAGTACCATGTTAGTATTGGAAATTGTTAATCGTGTACCGCTTTCTTTAGATATTATTCGGGATAGAACTGAGCTTGCTAAAGAGAACTTTAATGGTGAAATAGAAAACGTCTATACCTTAAAAATTCTCAATATGTCACAAACAGATAATACCTATAAACTCTCGGTTAAGGGTATTGAAAACACCGAGTGGCATGGAAAGCAAGAAGTTACCGTTGAAGCGGCGACCGTTTATACATTACCTATTAGTATTTCAGTAGATCCATACGAGTTAAAAAGCTATATGACAGATATTACCTTTACCGTAGAACAAATAGCACCTGAAGGTGAGGCGAAAATCGAGCAAGAAAGCCGATTTTTTAATAAACGTTAATGGCTACTTTTGATTTTAGTGCGCTGTCTCCTGATTTAATTATCGACGGTTTAGAAAGCGCAGGATTTGTTGTCGATAGTGGTTTGTTACCACTAAATAGTTATGAGAATCGAGTTTATCAATTTCATGATGATAACTTAGTTAAGTATGTGACTAAGTTTTATCGACCACAACGTTGGCAGCTAGCACAGATTAATGAGGAGCACGACTTCTCATTTGAACTAGCAGATCAAGAGTTACCAATCGTAGCACCATTAAAAGTGAATGGTAAAAGCCTGTTCGAATACCAAGGCTACTATTTTGCCGTTTTCCCTTGTCGTGGTGGCCGAATATTTGAAGTCGACAATCTCGATCAACTTGAATGGATGGGACGATTCCTTGGTCGTATTCATGCAGTTTCCTCACAAAATAGCTTTCAGCACAGACCAAGCTTTAATACCGATGAAATGCTGCTGCAAGCGCGAGAAACTATCATTAAGTCAGGTTATGTACCGAAAAGTATTTCAACCGCTTTTTTTACTATCTTAGACCAAGTTATTGCTGTTGCGACTGAGCAGTATCTACCCGCTAAGCATATGCAGCAAATTCGCTTACACGGTGATTGTCATGCGGGTAATATTTTATGGCGAGATGAAGGGCCGCACTTTGTTGATTTAGATGATTGTCGCACCGGGCCTGCGATACAAGATCTCTGGATGATGCTGTCAGGAGATAGGCAGCAGCAATTGTTACAACTTGATACACTATTAATGGGCTATGAGGAGTTTTTTACGTTTGAAAACGAACAGCTTATCTTGATAGAATCATTAAGAGCTATGCGTGTTGTAAATTACATGGCCTGGTTATGTAAACGTTGGCAAGATCCTGCTTTTCCGCAAAATTTTCCTTGGTTCAATACCGAAAAGTATTGGGAACAGCAAATTTTAATGTTAAAAGAACAGATGTCATCACTACAACAAGCGCCATTAAGCTTACAAAATTTTTAGCCTTAGTACATTTTTACTCGGGTCATTCACTTTAGGTAAACCATTTTAGGAAGACGTAATGAAAAAAATATTTAAATCACTATTGTTACTGCCACTTTTAGTTTTGTCAGTAGGCGCAAGTGCCGCGCAATACACTGAAGGCAAGCAATACACTAAAGTCAGTGACACCCTAAGTAAGAAAAAAGAAGTTCGCGAATACTTTTCTGTTTACTGTCCATCATGTTTAAGATTTGAACCTTTTATGTTGGGTTTAAAAAAGACCTTACCTGAAGATGTGACTTTTGTGCGTAATCACGTCGACTTTCTTCGCGGTGCTAGTCCTCAAATTCAACAGTTAGTCACTAAAGCTACAGTTGTTGCAGAGCAGCTAGATAACACAGATAAACTAATTGGTGCTTTATTTAACTACTTACAAGTACAGCGCGCTGTGATTACTTCAGAAAAAGATATCCGTAATGTCTTTGTATTAAATGGTGCAGACGGCGCTAAATTTGATAAATTAATGAAAAGCTTTAGTGTTAATTCAAAAGCAAAATCGTTAAAGAAAAGCCAAGAAAGCATGAGTGCTAAACGTGCGTTAACTGGTGTGCCATCAGTTTTTATTAATGGTAAATACCGCATTAATGTAGGTGAGCTTGATAAGAATAATTTTGAACAAGACTATAAAAACCTAGTTAAGTATTTACTTGCATTAGATTCATAATCGAATTGATATGAAGTTACCCTTTTGAGAGTTACTTCAACAAAATAAAAAGCCAGCTTGTTGAAAAACATGCTGGCTTTTTTAGTACTGACAAAAGGTAGAAGCGTATTCAACTTCAGATTAGTTAGAAAACTCAATGATGGTTACTTTCACCTCTATTGCTTGTCCTTGACGATAGACTTTAAAAGTTAACTCAGTATTTGGTGCCGTTTCCGCTATGATATCTAAGGCATTAGTCACACTGCCTATTGCGACATCATCAATTTGATAGACAACATCCCCAACTTGCAATCCCGCTACTTGTGCAGGGCTGTTATCCCTAATCTCATCAACGACAAAGCCTTTAAGTTCGTTGTGATAATTTAGCGTCGAAATGCCCAACCAACCTCTAACTACCTTACCGTTTTCAATTATCTGGCGCATCACTTTGTAAGCCAATTGATAAGGGACAGCAAAGAAAATGCCTTGTATGGATAACTGCGGGTTTGATTGAGTAAACTTCCTAGAATTAATACCAACCAATATGC
>CAJXPG010000128.1 GCA_913057925.1 uncultured Colwellia sp.
GAGCCATGGATGGCGAAGACTGCCGCTTTTCATGGACGAATATCGGCAGGTATTGACTGTAAACTCAAAATGGTAATTCATGTTTTCACTGAGTGGGCGCCACGGGGATTCCAAAGGGGCATTTGGCGTGTAACGCCCCTTTGGGTGTGGTCGCCACTGCGACGCCAGACAGAGAAATTAATACAAGCAGACTTGGTGCATTTTGAGAGTAGGCGGAATTTAGTTATTAGAAAAGAGTATTTAGATACCGTCATTCCCGAAGTGTGTGATCGGGAATCCATTTAACTCAGATCTGGATCCTCGATTAAGCCACCACGAGGATGACGTTTGATAGTTGGTAGAATAGTCTCAAACACTCCAACTCCCACCTCAGCAATGAAATGACAAACGAGCAAAGGTAGTCCTCGACCCGAGAGAGACGTCACATGGATGTGACTTAATAGGCAATGCAGGAGCTTATTGTCCTGATGTCGAGGGCTGCCGTTTGTTCATGGATGATAAATTGGCAGGCATCGAGGTTTGCGCTAGCTTGTTATTGAATGTTCTGCTGAGCGGGCGCCATGGGGATTCCAAAGGGGCATTTGGCGTGTAACGCCCCTTTGGGTGTAGTCGCCACCGCGACGCCAAGCAGGTTAGTAAACTCAATGCCTCTTGTCTAATCCTTCGACACTGCTAATCAAGTGTAATCCAACATTCAAGGCTATATCTTCGACGTAACAGTAATGAAGGCACATCCATGTGCCACATTACTTTTGCCATCATCCTGATGGCAATACGTGAATATTGCCTTTCATTGCGGCACTTGATTCAAGTAGATTTGGCGTTTGTTGGAAGGATAGGGGGAGTATCTGAATTAATTTGCTCTTTGGATTATTAAAAAGCTAAATATTTCATTTTGAGTACTCCTATTTCCAAACACTTTTACTCCCATCCTAGTTAATAAATAGTCATTTAGAAAAGTTTCAGTCAAGCTGAGCTATAGGGTCCAGAGGGAAGAACGGAGGCAGACTTCCTTTTGTACTGAAGCCGCATTAACACTGCAAGGAGTTAAATTCTATTTATTAGATTTTACTATATCTTCTCGTTATTTTTCTAAATATCAATGTTAGAAAAGTGAATAATACAGTTTCGGCCATTTTCTTTTGCCTTGTATAAAGCTTGATCTGCTTTTGATAAAAGGTCAGTACGAATGGTTTCAGAGTCCTTAGTACTTGTTAGGCTATTAGAAAAAACTTGTGTTGAAACTCCAATACTCACTGTCACAGGCTCTATTATCCAATTATTATTAGTGATAGCTGTTTGGCAACGCTCTGCCATATGAATCGCATCTTCTTCTTTTGTATCAGGCAGAATAATTGCAAATTCTTCCCCGCCAAACCGTGCAACAACATCTGTTGTACGTAATGAGTTAGTTAATAAACTTGCTATTGTCTTTAAGGCTTCATCCCCTGCAAGATGGCCATGACTATCGTTATATTTTTTGAAAAAGTCAACATCTACCATCAATACCGACAAGGGGCGTTTAATGCGACTCATTAAATTAATATTAAAATCAAATCGAGAGGTTAATGCGGTACGGTTATATAAACTGGTAAGAAAGTCCGTTGAAGCAAGTGCCGATAACTCTTCTAATTCAGAAATATCATGAGCCACTGCGTATAATAAATGACTTTCAGGATCAGGAAAAGCAGTCCAACTCAGTGATTTATATTGACCGTTTTTACAGCGATAGCGATTGGTAAATGACAACGTAGGGATTTTATCATTGAGTTTTTCCATCTCTTTCATTGATGATGTAACATCGTCAGGGTGAATGAAATTAGTAAAATGTTGACTTAGTAATTCTTCTTTCGTCCAACCTATTATCCTTTCAAATGAAGAGTTCACACACTTGAAATAGCCATCAGCTCCAGCAATGCATAGCATGTCGAGGGATAATTCAAAAAACTTATCATATTCATAATTAGTCATGATGTTGTCCTTTTTTATATCAAGACGAATATATAATATTAGTCTTATAGACCAAATATGAAGTATAGCTTGTAATGTAAACATTAAAAGTTTTCTACAAAGGGTAACCTCTATTGACAAGTAAACAATAATTCAGAGTAAGATTAACAGTTAAGTCTATAACTGATACATTGTCGTGGCGACGACGACACCCAATAAGAGAGGTAAACTGCTGCCGTTATTATCTTTAACTCTGGACACCCTAGGCGCTGCTGACCAATTGTCATCCTCCATTCAAGGCAATATCTTCCACGTAACAGTAATGAAGGCATATCAGGACAATATGCTCCTTCATTGTATAATAAGGTATATCCTGTACCGTCATGTGCCACATTATCTTTGGCATCATCTTGATGGCAATATGTGTAGTGGCATAGTTAATTTGGCACTTGATTTAAGCAGAGTGGGTGTGCGTTGATAATGTAGGTAGTTGTGGTTAAATGTTACTATTGTTGTGCTCGATGTATATGAGTTTCGAAGTCGTCATTCCCGAATTGTCTGGTCGGGAATCCATTTCACTAAGATCTGTATCCTCGACTAAGGCACCACGAGGATGACAGCTTTTAAGTCTTTAACCCTTGCCGCATGCTCCATTTCCCATCTCAGTAATAAAATAACTAAGTAGCAATGGTAAGTCCTCGACTCGAGGCATGGATGTCGAAGGCTGGTGTTGTTCAGGGAAGATAAATCAGCAGGGTTCGTGGTTTGCGCTAGTTTGTGATTAAATACTTTGCTGAGTAGGCAATCCGTGGGGGCCTATGGTTGGTTGATAACGGAGGCAGAGTCCTTTTCTTTTTGGTGTACTCGCCACCGCGACGTCAAGCAGAGGAATAAACTCAAGTTATTTTTTTATTCGAGCTATAACAACGTGCTGATGTATATGCGTGAAAATAGCCTTTTATTCCGGCACTTGATTCAAACTGATTTGATAAGTCTTGAGAGACGTGGGCTGCGATTGTTCAGGAAAGACTTTTTATAAACGTAAGCGCCAAATATCGTGGTTCATGCTAGTTGGTGATTGAATGTTCTGCTGAGTTGGGGCTTAGAGGTAGTCTAGAGGGACGCAAGGGGCGGGAGCCCCTTTCGCTGTTGCCTTCGTAGCTATGCAAAGAAAGCAACTCTAATGGTGTGGGATTACCAGCAAACAAGCAAAGTGTTTATTCGCTAGTTACTCAGTGATTTATTACTTAATGTCTGGTCTAAATTGATTTAACCCTTGCTCATAATGATAACCAATCTCAGCCATTTTATTTTCGAGCTGCTTATCTTTCACATCCATCAGTGCCGCCAGGCTATGTAAACTTCGACATTCATGTCGTAATCTATCATTGGCAATACCCAGTAATATATTAGCATCCATGTTAATGCATTTTGTCATATCCATCGCACACCTCATCAATTTAATAATTACTCATTTAAGTTTAGTCATCAAATGTCATTGGTGCCAAAGAAGCGACAACAAGTATGATGGAGAATTATATAAAAATATAAATGCTAATCTGGATCAGTCTAAAATATGCCAAGCTTAATGCTATTGCCGAAAAGAGGAATTAACAAATTAAATACAAAATTTTCACTAGAACAGTTATAAATAAGCGTTCTATGAGGTAATCTAAGGGGAGCGGGCATAATTTTTTGAGGATTTCTTAGATGGTAAAAATTGTTGTAATGCTCTCCATGCTATTGGCTTCTTCTGAATTGTTTGGCCAAGAGTTTATCATTGGCATTAATGAGCGGGATATTTATCGTTACAAAAACGAGCAAGGTAACTGGGCTGGAAAAGATATTGAGCTTATTAAAGCAGTATTTCGTCGTACACCATTTAAATATCGAATAGTGACAATGCCTTGGGCAAGGGTGATAAAAGAGCTTGAAGCAGGCACTATTGATATGACTGTTGCAGCAACGGTCCTGCCAGAAAGACAAAAGTATGCGCTGTTTACTAAAAATAACTTTCGATACAGCCATCATATGCTTTTTGTCAATAAAAATAAATTAGCACTATTTGACTCGGTAAATGAGTTAGCCGATGTTGCTAAAGTTGATGTAATTATTGCAGCCTTACGTGGCGCTATTTTTTATGAGTCTTACCCTAAGTTACTGCAAAACAAAGACTTTGCCAGAAAAATAGTTTATATCAGTGAAGATCAAAATATGTCTAAATTTGTTTTAAAGGGCAGGGCTGATGGTTATATTGAATCAGAAACAGAAGGTAAACATTATTTATCATCTCAACCTGAATATAAACAAAGTATTGTTCCTCTGTTTCGTCTTACCAGTGACGAGCAAGCAGGGAGTAAAATTATGTTTTCTAAAGCAAGGGTAGCGCCTAAACAAGTTGAGATTTTTGATAATGCGTTAAAAGATTTACACGAAAGTGGTGAGTATGAAAAAATATCAAAATTCTTTTAATTTGAACCTAACCATAGAAAAAACTAATAAAGGGCAGAGAAAAGTTTGCTTTAAGTATATATCTTCTACTTTATCACTTTGTTAGCTGTTGCTGCTGTGATACCAAACTAAAAAACCGCAGTAATCGGTAATACTTATCACTTAATCTTGTTTTAGGTTTGATGAGACAACATAAATAAAAGCAAGCTGTCTGTCCTACTCAATTAATGGCAACAATTTGATGATACGAACGTTATCACTCGTTTTTTCCAGATTGAATGTTTTCATAAATAGCAATGCCAACAGCTCTTCTTTATGCAGTTGATCTTGCTTCATTCGCGGCTTGTGGACCAAACCCGAATAGCCACTAGCACTTGAATTAATTGTAGTCATAGCATTCCTTTAGCTGCTTAAGCAGCGAGTATAGATTAAAAAGCGAACTAATCTCTTAATCTAAAGGGAGCAAGTATGGGTTAGTTAATTTTATGATTTGTTTTTCATTTAGCTTATGACGCTTAATGCTTTCGCCAAAAAACTCATCAAAATTCTTTTTGAAAATGCCGTTTTTAACAATTTTTTTAAAGCCTTGTTGAAGAATAGCAGTAAGCTTTTGATTTTCTTTATTTACATAAAAATAACTAGCTGATGGGTACTGAAGCATTATATTAGGTGCTACGGATAAGAGTGGCGAGCCAAACTGGGCTAATTCACGATCGATTTCTAAAATTGAGCGAGGAAAATAATCAGCAAGTTCTTGTTCTATTGCTTTGAACATCGATGGAAAGGTGAGGTTTCCTTCTATATTTAAGCCATTTTTAACTAAAATATTATAGTCTAACCAGTCTTTCTTTTGCACCCCGGTAAACAAGGCTAACTGGGCTAACGACTTTATTTGAGAAAACTGATTGTGTTTTTTCTTATTGATTAACAATAAGCGATACCCAATGTAACCACTATAAAGAGGGTATTTTATTAAAGTGAGTTGGGGGCTGGTATTCGTTCGATAGTTTGCCCAAAAGAGATCGATCTCTTTATTCTGGCTTAGCAACTTGGCCGTTCTAATTTTATTAGAAGGGAGCTTGGCATAATGTATGGTTAACGAGTAGCCTTGCGCTGAAAATATGTGTTGGAGAAGTTTTTCAACATATTGATTCTTTCCTTGCTCTCCGTTAGATGAGGCAGGTAAATTGACGTGATAGCTTTGTTCCTCAGCCATAGCAAAAGGGCTGATTAGCAACAATAAAGCACAAACGTTAAAGAGTCTAAGCATAATTTACATTGCCTTTGTTTAGCTTAAGCATAGATAAAATTAGCCGTTAAGTATACCGCTTCTATATTATCTCTAAAGCTGAGTATTATAGATATTTAATATCGAACTACTTTGAAGATCAAACTGTTTACCAATTCAAATGTGTAAGCGTTATTTTATTAAAAATTCTATAGCGTTTAACTTTATGTTAACGTGAGCAAAAATAATAAACCTTCGTTAGATAATGCTATCAGTAGTTAATGTTTTTCCTGAAATAGTTCCTTGGCTTTTCTTAATATCGACCATCATCACGGCTTTTATAAAACCTAGGATATGGCCAATAGGTCTATTATTTACCTTACTGAGTGGATTTCATTTCGATGCTATTAGTTTTTTGGGACTTGGCGGCGTCATCCTATTATTTTCTATGGCTTTTTATGCAAGGAAGCTTGCTGATAGCTCCTTAAATAAAACTCTTAATCTTGTGCTAACGCTTTTAATCCTTATAGGTTGTATTGGTCTCGCGGCTCATGCAATACCTGGATTTAATAATTTATTGATTTTGAACCAGGTTGAAAAAAGCGTTAATAGTGTGCCGTTTTCAATGTACTTCAATTTCGATAAGCCAATGATTTTATTTATCCTGTTAGTGCTATATCCAACAGTGTTAGTGAACCAAAAAGGCGTAAGGTTTTTACCTGCGATGCAAGTTTCAAAATTTAACTTGGGATTACCACTGGTTACTATTATCAGTTTTACCGTTATTTTCCTTCTCGCCAACTTATTATCATTAATAACATTTGAAGCTGATTTACCTCGCTGGTGGTGGTGGTTTGCTATTAACAACTTATTACTAACCTGTGTAGTAGAAGAAGTCTTTTTCAGGGGCGTGATACAGCAAAAATTAGCGCGTAAATTCAGCCCTGTTATCGGTATTCTCGTTGCAAGTATACTCTTTGGTATTGCCCACTTTGCTGGTGGCATCAACTATATGTTAGTTGCGATATTGGCCGGTTTTTTATATGGATTTATCTACCTTCAAACCGGTAAGCTTTGGCAAGCAATTTTAATACACTTTTGCTTGAATATGACCCACCTTTATTTATTCACTTATCCATTAGCTAAGAGCTATGCCTAAGGTGAATCATCTTTTTCCTTCAAGTTTTGTTGAATGAGCAATTCAAGCTCATTAGTCTGTTTGCTGTGCAACTTCCTTTAACTCAATACTTTCTTTAATAATTTTTTCCCGCATGTCTCCCAGCAACTCTAAAGCTTCTGCTTTCTCTTCAGCACTCATACTTTCATTGCTGGCTATTTCTTCCATCATGGCATCAAGCTCTTTAAGCTTTTCGCGATCCACTCCTAGACGTTGGTCCAAAATATTTTGCATCATTTCGTTAAAACGTAAATCTACGCTTGATTGTTTAATGTTGCCCGTTTCGGGGGTAGTAGCTAATAACGATAATGCCGAAACAGGCTTTAAATAAGTTGGCGCCTGTTCTTTATGTTCCTGTCCTTGCATCATAGCTAAGGCTTTATCGGAAAAAGTTACCGTATCTTTTTCACCTGAAATAGGCTGAACTTTTGGAGTACCAGTATCGAAATTAACAATACTAATGTTTGAGGATTTAGCGAGGGCAACTTGCTCAGCGTAGTTAGTATTAATCATCATGATTGATTTTTATCCTTTCAAAACTTTCTCAAATGACTATTCACTTTATCCTAAGCAGGGTTTATGCCAGAAATGGAAATTGTAGCCTTACATACTTAACTCTGAACAACCACCTATTGATATTGGGCCACAGGGCTTTTTAAATGCTGTTATTTGCAAACAAGCAAGTATTAAGGTGTTTGAGGTAAACGCAGAGAGGTTATTTCCGGCAACCTTGATGCACAATGGGAAATATGTTGCCGTAAAGTCATTTGAGTACTAGTTTTGTGAGAGCTTTTTTTATTCAAATTGTCCAGTAAAGTAAAGTGACGGCAAAGATAGTTCCCAAACGCTCTGAATTTAAAAGCCTTTAAAAAATATTCTTTTTGCATCGTACTTATTCAATAATTTATTCATCAGCTCTAAATCAGAGACTCGGTCATCTAATGCTTCCATTTTCAGTTCATGCTTTACTAATTTACTATCTTGAGACTTGTCTAATCCACCACTAGCAATAAAATTCCTGATACTTTGCAGTTCACCTTTATCAAGCCAAACACCACAATGTAAGCAAGAATCAATTAATACACCTGAAATAGACTTAAAATTGCGTCGTGACATCATTTTTTGGCAATTTGCACAGGGTAGGTAGTTTTCTGAGCGAGGTAGTCCTGGACGTATAAAATGTGGATTACTATCATCGTCGCGGTATACATCAAACTCTGAAGTTAATACCGAAAACTCGTCAGGTTGTAACCATAAACCTTTACATTGATTGCACTTGTCTAACTCAAAACGACGGTATTGGTGAACTTCCAAAGCGATAGCACAGCGAGGACATTTTTTTTCGCTGTCTTTTTGCATCAGCTTCATGCCTCCATTGCACATTGGACAGCTTCTAATATTCGCTTTAACTATATGATCACAAGAAGCGCATTGCGATTTAAACATTTAGTGACCTTGTTGATTATTTAGAATTTCTTTAGTCAATATACCGTGGCGGTGCATTGTTGAAAAGCTCGTTGAATAGATTTAATTTTATTGGTTTTGAATACTTTCATGAACTAACAATTTGTCGGGAAGTAAAAACGTGTCAACTTTTTGCTTAATAGGGACTGTGTTATAGATATATTGTATGCAATAATGCTGGCACACTTAAACAATATAGATTCCGTTATGAATAAATTTTCAATGTCTGTTGCCGCTATCGCTATTGCATCTGTCGTTTCTGCATGTAGTAACAACTCTTTAAATAATGAGGCGCTACAGCCTACAATTACTGTGTCGCAAAACCAAATTGATCCAATGGTCGCTAAAATACTTGCAACGGATGCTGATAGTTTGTGGAGTCAAGATTTCGACCATTACCAAACGGGGTTATTAAAAGCGGTTGCTGATCAAATGTCTAAAGAGGCGTTAAAAGGTGAGCTAGATAATCAAAGTTTAGAAAAATTAAGTTTCTATTTGCGTATTTATAGTAGCTTTGGGCCAGAAAAGGATTGGCCTGAGCAAACTGCAGCGTCAGTTAATACAGCGTTATTACAATTACAAAATATCCCGGGCTTTTATCAAGTCAATGAAACTACAGCGCGCCTACATGAGAACTACGCAGTAGCCCTTTATCGTTTGTATTTTTTAGAGCCGTTACAGCCATTAACAGCAGATCACGTTAAACCACTAAGTCAATTGATAAAATTATACGCGAACGCTGATCTAACAATTGATGATAAAGCTGTTGATTATGCCTTATGGGAAGTATTACGTGCTGGCGCTATTTTACCTTATGAAGCAAGTAGAAAAAATAAGGATGCCTTTACGTTTGCTGTTCAAGGAGCAGGGGAAATACAACAAGCATTAACGCAATTTGTTGCATCGCCTAATAATGCCGTACAAGGTAATGATTGGCCTAAGCAGCATGCACTTTGGGCGTTAGCACAGCACTATAACTTATATACTAAGCAATATTGGAATGAATATTATAAGCGGTCAGCTGAAGATAAAAAGAAGCTAGACGAAGATAAACTATCCTTGGAGTTTGAAGCTTCAATGGATAATTTAGACAATGATGTTTGGGCTGCTATCAGTAAAAGTGACGTGACTACTTCAGAGCAAAACAAAACATTATTTAGCATACCGTATGTAGTAAATACCTTTCGCGGAAAATCTGCGTGCGAAGAAGGTACTCTTGCTGGGCGTTGTATCGCACCGTCAATTGAGCAAGCGCTACCTATTAACCATGATTGTTCAGAAAGAATTTATATACTTACCCAGTCTATGACAGATGCGCAGTTAAATGAGTCATGTAAGCAATTGATCTCACAGGAAAGTAACTTCCATCAAGTGTTAGCAACGGGTAATAAACCTGTAGCAAATGATTTCAATGACAGGCTTCGTGTGGTTATATTTGAAAACCACGCAGAATATAACAAATACGGTCAGTTAATTTTTGATATCCATACAGATAATGGCGGCATGTATATAGAGGGTACTACTCAAGATCCTGACAATATTGCTACCTTCTATTCTTTTGAGCATTTTTGGGTAAGACCTGAATTTGCCGTGTGGAATTTAAACCATGAATTTGTTCACTATTTAGATGGACGTTTTGTCAAATACGATACCTTTAATCATTTTCCTAGCAACATGGTTTGGTGGTCAGAGGGACTTGCTGAGTATATTTCTAAGGAAGATGACAACCCGCGTACTTTTAAATTAGTCAATGAAACTGATATTGAAAAGTGGCCAACACTCGCAGATGTTTTTAATACTGAATATAAAGATGGTACTGATAGAGTGTATCGTTGGGGTTATTTAGCGGTTCGCTTTATGAATGAAAACCACCAAGCAGAATACAGAAAAATGGCACACTTTTTAAAGACAGACTTCTTTGAAGGTTATAAAAAGCTACTTGATGAGTCAGGTGAAAAATACGCTGAAGAGTTTAAGCAGTGGTTAATTGTACATAACAATAACTATGTCGCGCAGGAAGAAGAAAGTAATCCGAGAAAGCCAAGACAATTTTATCGTTATACTTACAAGGATTACCTACAACCAGCACATCTAGTTGAAAGCAGCCATCATATGCATTGGCAGTATTGGCATGAAAATGCACTTAAGGCAACAGAGTCCAAGGTAGCTAATAAGGAAAAGTAGCCCCACTTTTCTGAGGTTTAATCAGTAGGAAAGGCACCAAGTAGGTACTTAAACAGGTACTTGCTTGGTGCCTTTTTTATAGGGTAGTCAGTAACAACATGATAAAATTTGATTTTTATTATCATCTCTGGTGAGAATTATATGTATCAAATAGTTGAGCAAGTTGCTTCGGTTGATGACTTTCTTAAGCTACGTAAAGAAACCGGCTTAACGCCTAGAAATTACCAAGCTGCAAAAGTCGCACTACCTAATAGTCTGTACGGTGTGCAAATTATTGTGAATCAAGAAGTCGTTGGAATGGCAAGGGTAGTAGGAGACGGCGCACTAAATTTTGAAATTGTTGATGTTGCTGTATTACCTCAGCATCAAAGACAAGGTTATGGCAATTTACTCATGAGTTCTGTGATGAAGTATCTAGACACTGCAGCAGGTGAAAGTGCTTATATTACCTTGATGGCCGATGTACCTGCTTTGTATGAAAAGTTTGGCTTCCAACTATCACGGCCAGCGAGTGAAGGGATGTACATTATTAAGTAGCAAAGGGTGATAGATGCATCAACTGCGGCTTGAATTAGTTGACCACTACAATATACTAGCGAAGCTTAGCTTAAATATTTTACTGATATTGTTTATGCAGACATCACTAAAGTTATCCTTAAAAATAAACTCTTAGAGTCACTTTTGTCTCTTTGTTCACTATCGCTAATTCACAGAGTTATTACATGGCACTTTTTTTATGGATGTCAGCAGCCTTAGCTTCATTTTGTATTCTTGCCGTGGGCGCTCGTGAATTGACTGAAGCCTTATCTATTGCGCAATCTTTAACTATTCGAAGTGCGATCGGCTTGCTTATTTTATCGGCTATTTATCTGTTTAGAGCGCGATATATAAATAAGGCTGGGCATAATCAGCCTGTTAATGAGCGAGTAAAAACCCTAAAGCTTCACTTGTTTCGTAATACTTTTCATTTTCTTGCCCAATACGGCTGGTTTTTCGGTATTGCTAGCTTACCACTGGCTGAAGTGTTTGCCCTTGAATTTACGGTACCCATTTGGACGTTATTGATCGCAAGTATCTTTCTTAATGAAAAAGCCACCGTACATAAACTAATAGCCATTTTTTTGGGCACCATTGGTGTTTTGATCATTGTTCAACCAGGTTATGCAATCATTGATGGTGCCGCTATGGTGGTATTAGGCTCTGCAGTATGTTTTGCCTTGTCACATACTTCAACCAAGTCCCTAGCAAAAGTTGAGTCGCCGTTAACTATCTTACTATTTATGTGTCTCATTCAATTACCAATTGGCTTGGCGTTAGCTGTTTCAACATGGTTGTGGCCTGAACCAGAGCAGTGGCTCTGGTTATGGGTTATAGGCGTGAGTGCTTTATCTGCGCATTATTGTTTAGCTAAGGCAATGCAATATGCGGAAGTGACGACGATTATTACCTTAGACTTCTTTCGATTACCCTTAATCGGCATCATTGGTGTGCTGTTATACAATGAAGCTTTTGAATTACCATTACTTATTGGTGCAGGGGTAATGCTTGTCGGGAACTTAATTGGTGTAAGAGGGATGAAAGCCTCCTCAGCAAAGTAAAGTTAAGAAAAATAAAGTCTCAGTGAAAGTAAATAGTTACCGTATCAATGTTTAATTGTGCTTAGGCTTAACTTATATCAATAATCTATCGATATAGTTCTATTAAAATAGAGTTTTCATTTAAACCTTGGTGAGCTTTGTGCAACAAGCTAAATTCGCGTCTTCAATTATCCAGAATAAAATGCTCAGTTTCGGCTTAGTATTTTTTGCCAGTTTGGTTATTTTTGCCATTTCACAAGTTATCCATTTTTACCTTGCTCACTATGAATTACATACCATGTATATTTCTTTTGTCGCAGGTTTCATTTTATTTATTCCCTTAGTCAGTTTAGTTTTACACCCGCTATTAATTAATCGTCAAGGGAAACAACAGACCTATCATTTAACAAGTTTATTGGCCAATATAGGTTTGGTTTGTGTAGTGCAGTTGCTTTGTTTTCTTATTTGGATTACCGATGCTATTGCCTTGTATAGCCTATACGTTGATCAAAACTCATTTCTTGCGCAGGTTTTTGAAATAAATGCACAAGCGAAAGGGGATATGACTTTTGAGTTTTATTGTTTTAACTTTATTTTAGCTTGGTGTTTTGCCTTGCTTTCTATGATTATTGGCGTGTTACCTTGTTTTATTGCGCGCCTAGAAAATTTAGGTGTCGTTGCAGATTTTGTCGCGGCTTTTTCTTTTGCTAAATGTCATAAGCGTCAATTAGCGGGGTTTGCACTGCTGTTAGCCACCAGCGTACTAATACCATTGCTTTATGCAAAGTATTTATTCTTATTGGTTTTCCCCTGGACGCTTGTTTATATTTTTATTCGGCTTAATCATAGTTATTTAGCCTCAAAATACTAACAAATAATTCACTGTCGTTATC
>CAJXPG010000129.1 GCA_913057925.1 uncultured Colwellia sp.
CTACACAGAGTAGATCGTCGGCAGCGTCAGATGTGTATAAGAGACAGCTACCAACACCGTGCGCTGCACCTTTAGCGTTTAAGTACATTAAGGCTTCGTATGCGCCAGCGCCCTTTTCTGCGCCATCACCAGAGAAGTCTTTACCGTCAACAGCAACTAATTCACCTTTAACAAAGCTTAACTCAACACGCTCAGCTTCATCCGGTGCATCCATTGGATCAACCGTCATAGTCCACACTTCTTTAGAAGGCTCACACCATGGGTCTTCTAATTCACCACCTTCGTGAGAAATGTGCCATGCGTTTGCATCACGGCTGTAAATTTTAGTCAAAGAAGCAGCACATGGAATATCACGCTCAGCTAAGTAATCAAGTAAATCTTCACGAGAAACCATGTCCCACTCACGCCATGGCGCAATAACCGTTAATTCAGGTGCAAGGGCGGCAAAACACGCTTCAAAACGAACTTGGTCGTTACCTTTACCGGTACAACCGTGACATACCGCATCAGCACCTACTTTAAGTGCCACTTCAATATGGGCTTTAGCAATGATAGGACGTGCCATCGACGTACCTAATAAGTACTGACCTTCGTAAACTGAACCTGTTTTAAGAATTGGGTAAATGTAGTCTTTTACATATTCTTCTTTAAGATCGGCAACGTAACATTCTGATGCGCCAGAAGCGATGGCTTTTTCTTTAATGCCTTCAAGCTCTTCTTCTCCTTGACCAACATCGGCACAGAACGCGACAACTTCACAGTTATCGTAGTTTTCTTTTAACCATGGAATGATCGCCGAGGTATCTAAACCTCCTGAATATGCCAACACTACTTTTTTGATTTGTTTTTTCTTTGCTAAAGCCATTTTCTTTTCCTTAATCTTCATAAACACCATTTATGCTTTATTGCCATCACATTTCGATTAAACACTTATAGACATAAGCTTATTAATCTTAATGTTCGGCGGCTTTGCCTAAATGTCGTTTATTTTGATTACCTATATGTTTAAAATTTTCTTTAGTCTGAGGTTTCAGACTAACCATTATATTTAATTGTTTATTGATTGCTGATCGTCAGCTAATTGTTGAAAGAGCAAGAAGAAAGCGCGGAGCGTATGACTATACGTGAGCACTTTCGCCGCGGCTATTTCATCAAGTAGCTAGAGCAGGATTTAATAAACTGACTAACACTGCCGCTTGCCCCCACATCCTGTTCTCTGCTTCTTGGAAAACTACCGAGTAGTTTTCATCATCAAACAGTGCTGTGGTAATTTCTTCTTCTAAATGCGCAGGCTGACAATGCATAACAACACTTGCGCCAGCTTTTGCCATTAATTCGTGATTCACTTGATAAGGAGTAAACACTTCCAATATAGTCACTTTTTTACTTGCGTCTTCATCACCCATAGAAACCCAGGTATCAGTATAGATAGCATCTTGCGAGCCGATAGCATCAATGTTTGAAGTGAAGGTAAATGTTGCACCACTTTCACTCGCCAGTGTTTGAGTTTTGTTAATCATCTCTTCAGATGGGCCATAGCCTTGCGGACAAACTAGCGTAAAATCGACACCTAACGTTGCTGCCATTAGCATCAGTGAATTAGAAACATTGTTACCATCACCAACATAAGCCAGCTTCACCTTGCTTAAATCGGAAAACTTTTCAGTAAGCGTAATAAAATCAGCCAATGCCTGACACGGATGATATAAATCACAAAGTGCGTTTACTACCGGCACACTGGCGTGCTCAGCTAACCCTTCAATAGCACTGTTTTCAAAAACACGTGCTACAATCGCATCGGCATAACAAGATAAGTTTTTCGCATAATCACTGACTCTTTCACGTTCGCCTAACTTGCCATTTTGCTGGCCTAAATACAGTGAATGACCACCCAATTTAGCAATACCCATATCAAAGCTTACGTGGGTTCTCAGTGATGGCTTTTCAAAAATCATCGCGACAGATTTTCCCGCTAACGTTTGACTATAATCAGCTGGGTTATTTTTAATTTTGATTGCTAGCTCAATTAGCTGTTGAATTTGCGCTTTGCTTAACTGATCATCAGCTAAAAAATTATTTAACATCTTACTCATGTGTTTTCCTTACGAATTCAGTATCTAAAATTGGATAATTAGTTTGCTTCAATGCGGGTGCCGATATTCTCACCATTAAGCAAATTAATAATTTGCTCGGGAGACTGCCAACTGGCCACCGCGATACTTCGTCGTAATTGATTTGCTGCATGTAGTGCGGCATTTACTTTTGCTGTCATGCCTCCAGCAATAACACCTTGCTCAATCAGTTGCTCAGCAAGTTCATTATTTAATGACTCAATATATTCTCCACTACCGTCTTTAACGCCGTTAACGTCGGTAAGTAATAAAAGTTCCGCATTGAGTAGCTGACAAATAGCTACAGCTGCATCGTCAGCATTTACGTTTACTAAGTCACCATTAGCTAAAGCACCAATCGATGAAATAACCGGTAAAAAGTTACTTTTTAATAAATGATCTAACAACTTACTATTATTGGTTTTTGGAATACCAACTTGCCCCAAGCCTTGTGTTGAAAGAGAGCAAGAAATCATGTCACCATCATTTAAAGATAAGCCAACTGCCGCGAGCTCTAAGCTATTGGCGGTTGCCACAATGGCTTTGTTAACCGTACCAGCCAGAGCACCACTAATTAAGGCAATTTGCTCTTTAGGCGTAACACGTAAACCATGTTTTTTTTCTGTGGTAAATCCTGCTTGCGCTAACATTTCGTCAACAACACAACCGCCACCGTGCACTAAAACTACCTGGTTATTTTCTAATTTAGCAATGACCGATAATAAGGCAGTTAACGCTGACTCTTTCTCTAAAATAGCACCGCCAATTTTAATCACTAATGGCTTAACTGCTTGCTTTTTTGCTAAACTATTCATTTTAATTCCTTCGCTAACTACAGTTAAACCTAGTTATTTATCAATGAGTATTCACTGGCTTTACCCAATGAAATATTAAAACATTGCACGGCTTGAGAAGCAGCGCCTTTAAGCAAGTTATCAATACCACAACTCACCACGATTACCTGCTTTTGTTCATCATATTTCCAATGCACATCAGCAAATGGTGTATGAGCAACATTACCAATCTCAGGCCAAGTGTTAACTAACCTTACCAAGGGTTTATCACCGTATGCTGTTTCAAAAGCTTGAGCTACTTGCTCAGTGCTAACCTCTGGCTTTAACTGCAAAGTAACCGTCGCTAACAAGCCTCTTTTATATGGCGCTAAATGTGGGTTAAAAATAACCTCGGCTTCGGCTTCTTGTGATATTTCAGGCTGATGCCTATGTTGCAAAACGTTATAGGCTTTTAAGCTCACTTCATTGAAGTTTGTTGCTAAAGAGGCGCTTCTACCCGCACCACTAACACCACTAATGCCATTCACCACAATCAATGAGTTTTCTGCGACTAAGCCATTGCTCGTTAGTGGCTTTAAGCACAATAAACTTGCTGTTGGATAACAACCTGGTACCGCAACTAAGTTAGTGCTGGCAATATTATCGGCTTCCCATTCGGCTAAACCATATTTTGCTGTGGTTAACGCATCAGTGTTTGCATGTTCAAAGCCGTAATACTTCGGATAATCATTTGCGTCTTTAAGTCTAAAGCCACCCGATAAATCAAATACTTTTACCCCGGCATCTACAAATGCTTTTGCCCAGTCAGCGCTGAATTCATGGGGGGTAGCAAAAAATACTACATCAATATTTTCAGCGTTTTCATCAAACCATGCCGCAGAAAAAGCTTCTAATGACTTATCACAAACACCCTGAAAGCGACCATGTAATTCACTGAACAGCTTACCTTCTGAACTACTGTTTTCAGAGACCACTAAATGCGTTATTTCTGCTTGCTCATGCTTACTAAGCAAACCAACAAGCTCAGCGCCGGCATAGCCACTCGCACCAATAATGGCAACTTTTTGCATACTGTTATTCGAATCTGATCTAGCCTTTGACATTTTTCAAGTAGCCTTATTAAAGCAGGTTATTTACACTATTAATCTAAGGTAACACCAGATGGGTAGTTATGCAACTAATCAGCATAACTATTTAAGTAATTATTCCAAATTAATAGGTTATTTATGACGCAACTGCCGAACTTCACTCAAAGCTTAAGTCAACTTATAGCGTGCTCTTCTATTAGCTCAACTCAAGAAAGTTGGGATCAGGGAAACAAAGAGGTTATACAGTTATTAGCGACTTGGTTTGAGCAGCTTGGTTTTAGCATAGAAATTCAAAGCGTTCCGAACACAAGCAATAAATTTAACCTGCTCGCTAAGTTAGGTAGTGGTGAAGGAGGTTTATTGCTCGCAGGTCACAGTGATACCGTGCCGTTTGATGAAAATCGCTGGCAGTCAGATCCCCACAAAGTCCTAGAACAAGATGATAAATTTTTTGGTTTAGGCACCTGCGATATGAAAGGTTTTTTTGCCTTTATTCTCGAAGCAAGTAAAAAGCTAGACGCGACAAAACTCAAAAAACCTTTGTATGTATTAGCCACTGCAGATGAAGAAACCACTATGGCTGGGGCGCGCTTTTTTGCTCAAAGTCAAGCCATCAAACCTGACGTTGCCATCATTGGTGAGCCAACAGGCTTAGTACCTGTGGTTATGCACAAAGGTCATATGTCACATAGGATCAGTGTTGAAGGTAAATCAGGGCATTCAAGCAAGCCGAGCTTAGGTGTTAATGCCATTGAAATAATGCACAAAGTTATTGGGCAGCTACTTGAATTGAAAGAGAAGTTTATCCTCAATTATGAAAATAAAGCGTTTGATGTGCCTGCTCCTACCTTGAACTTAGGCGCGATATCTGGTGGTGATAATGCCAACAGAATTTGTGGTCATTGCCATTTAGATCTTGATCTGCGTTCTCTACCAGGCATGAGTGATGATGAATTATTAAATTGGTTAAGTGAAGCATTAAAGCCATTGGCAGAGCTATATCCTGGTCGTATCACTTTTGCAGAAATGCACCCAAGTTCGCCAAGTTTTGAGCAGAAAAAGCCAAGTACATTTATTGATATCGCAGAAGAAATAAGTGGTCATAGTTGCTGTGCGGTTAACTATGCAACCGAAGCGCCTTATATTCAGCAATTAGGTTGTCAAACTGTGGTTCTTGGACCAGGGTCTATCGACCAAGCACATCAGCCTAATGAATTTTTAGCGCACAGTGAAATAGATAAAACCAATATACTGTTAACAAAAATGATCCATTATTATTGTTTATAGCTTGGGTAACGCGCCTGCGTATCAAGAAGTGAGTAAAGTCCCAGAAGGATTGATACACCAAGTACATTCAAAACCTTATTTGTTTGTACTTGGCTTATAGAGTGTTCAATTTTAGTAGCGCTATTTATCAAGTGTCAGACTTATTCCAAAGATTCTGATTTGCTTTAACAGAGAAGAATTCATTGGCATGCCAACATCTCGGTAATAAGTCGAGCTCTTTACGCTCTTGGGAGTTTGAGCTCAACAACTCTAAAATTTCATTTAGTCTTTCTTTACTCAAGCTCGCTAACTTTTTAGCTGTTTTAGTAAAATAAAGGTTACTGGTATTTTTTATCACGGTATTTTGTCCAAAACCGATAAAAGTTAATTTACGTGTAGTCATCCTACAATTAGGCTGCTCGGCTTCTTTAGGGTACAAACCATTGACTATGGCATATTCATAGCAATCACCTTGCTCACCAAATTCGCCTGACGGCATATAAACCACACCAAAACCTTGTGGAAACATTCCCGTGATTTTATATAAGGCATCAACAACACTTTGCGAGCACGCGCCAAGCTCAGCATTTTTATTCAATACTTGAAAAACTTGTGGTAACAACTTGTAGTTATAGCTAGATTTGGTGGACAAAATAATTGAAGTGTAAATCTGTGGTACTTTTAGTACATTGCCAATAGAGTTCTTGGGGTTAACACTCTGTTTTAATAACTGCCTAATGAACATGAGCTTCTCTTGTTCATTCAGCTTAAATTCATCGCGCTCTTTTTTTGTATTGCCAACAAAAGCAGGTATACCAATCCCTTCAGTTAAATACTTTATGGTTTCTCGATAATTAATTTGCAGTAACTCTTTTCTATCTTTAACCTCTAAGGTGCGAAAAGGATCTTGTTTACCATCATTACCACAAAGAATTTTCTGTGCTTTCGGGTGATAATTACCAATATCTTGTAATAAAGCCGCCATAATCAAAGGTATTTTCACTTGTGCAATAAATCGCTCATAACCTTCCTTATCGGTATTAATAAAGTCTACATACTGATCCGGCGAGATGTCATTTAAATACTTAAGGATATGCGGTTCAACTACTTGTCCCTCGATAATAAGCTGATCTAATAAACGTAAACATAAAACAGCTTTATAGACAGACTTGCTTTGCTCATTACTGCTCGCGACTCGCTTACCTTCGGTAGGGCTTAATAATTGGATTGAACCTAGAAATTGTGCAGATTTACGATTGTTTTCGCTAAAGCTTTCAGCTTCTGCCAACTCTAAAATGCTATTACAGATTGAAAGTAAATTAGAATGACGCTCAGTACGCTGCATCAAATCTAATTGTGAGTCCTCTGGGGAAGTTTTATCATCTGACGGTTTAAATTCTTCATGTTCAAAGTACTCGATGGCACGATCGAGTAAAGAGTCTTTTACTGCACTGCGCCCATAGACTTTTGCTAACAAGTGATGAACTTGTCGAGTGTAATGTGTTTGGTGAGGAGAGTCTTTAGCCATTGCACCGTATAAGCAAGTAAATAATAGCTATCATGCTAGTAATAGTGCTTAAAATCAATAGCTAGGTACAGCCTATTACAATTGGCGAACAAAATAATTTCTGCTAACTTTGCCCACCAATTCATTCAGTAATAAACTTTTTCAACATCCAGCTTAGTTGATACCTTTTATTTTCACTTGATTCTGTTTATGAGCAAGTTGCTGACAAATAGTCACTAAATCTGAGTGGATACCACCAGCTGTTACATCACGCCCAGCACCTGGACCGCGGATTATTAATGGATTATCTTGATACCAATGACTACTGATTTGGAAAATATTGTCACAAGGAGTCAAATTAGCAAAAGCATCGGTTTGCGCTAATACCTCTAAGCTCACTTTGGCAGAAGATTCACCCTTTTCACTGCGCTGAAAACGAGCAACATAGCGAATACATGCCTGCTGAGCTTGTGCATCTTTTAGCGTATTTGCAAAAAAGTCATCTAACTCAGTTGCACGCGTTAAAAACTCTTCTGTTGAAATTGACTGTAACGCTTCAGGAACCAAGTTTTGACAATCAATATCTTCTAACGATAATTCAAAGCCAGCCTTTCTCGCTAAAATTAACAACTTGCGCTGTACATCTCGACCAGACAAATCTTCACGAGGATCTGGCTCGGTAATGCCTTGTGATAAAGCGCTTAACAATAACGCTGAAAACTTAGTGCTACCGTCATACGTTTCAAACAACCAAGAAAGTGTGCCTGAAAAAATACCAGAGATTTCGCTGATGCTATCACCGCTTTGACGCAAGTCATCAATAGCATGGTTAATAGGTAAGCCTGCACCTACAGTAGTATTACCTAACCATAAACTATCATTGCTATCTGCTGTATTTACTAAGTTATTATAATGTTCAGTACTACTCGAAGCAGCCCATTTATTGGCGCCGATAACATGAATACCTAAGGCAAAAAATTGCTCGTACATTAAGCTAAAGTCTTCACTTGGCGTAATATCTACCACAATCAAATCATCATAAGGATTTTGTGTTAACCAAGAGGTAAGTTGCTCACTGTCATAACTTTGTGCATCTTGTGCAAATAAAGAAATAGCTTGGTTTACATCAATGCCATCATTATTAATTAATGCCTTTTTAGAAGACAGTAAGCCAACAAGATGTAGATTCTCTAAAGCATAAACCTTGTTTAACTGGGCAGGCAATAACTCTAAAAAGCGTTCGCCAATATTACCCAAGCCTGCAACCACTAAACCAATATGACGGGCGTCCTTGGTCATTTCATGATGTACCGTATTGAGCAACTCAATTGAGCAAGGTTCAGCTAAAATAGCAATAACGCTATGGCAATTATCACTACCGACAAATTCCAATGGTTTCGCTGCTTTCAAAGAGCGTTTAAAGCGCGCTTTTATATCACCACGCTCTGCTACCTTATGACCAACCGTAGCGATAATACCGACAGGTTTAAAAGTTACTTCAACATCATGACTGGCTAACCACTGACTTAAAGGCTTTTGTTGCGCTTGAGTAATCACCATAAAACCATTTTTCTCATCCATACAAATGGGTGAGAATTCAGCTTTTGCCTTTAAACCAGATTCACCAATAAAGCTTACTGATTTAACCAGCAATAAATCATTTAAAAAGGTTACCGATAATTCTTGCTTGGCGATTTGGCCAAACTTACCTATCTCAGTGCCTATCACTTCAGGATCAAAGCTACTTGCAACATGCAAATGCGTGTGATGCTGACTTAACGGATTGATTAAGGGTAATAACGTTTTAGCATGTAAGACAGGATTACCTAAACGACCTAACTCTTTAGCAACGCCATTGGGTAATCTATGCAGTTTTCTGGCACTGGGGACTACCCGAGGATCTGCACTATAAATGCCATCAACATCAGTCCATAAAGTGACATTCCCTGCGGCAACTAACGAAGCGATGATGGTTGCTGAGTAATCACTACCATTGCGCCCGAGTGTACAGCTATTACCACGAGTATCTTTACTTATGTAACCCGTAATAACGGCAAGCTTACCAAACTGGCGTCGCTGTCTTAACTGAGCAGCACTAATCGCCGTATCAACAACACAGCTTTGTTCGTTGTCGATCACTAAGAAATCGCGAGAATCTATGCTATTACTTGGGCAGACTTGTTCGTTTAACAGCGCTGATAACAATCTGGCCGACCACACTTCACCGAATGCTAAAATATCATTATGATGTTTTACAATATCGCCAGCTAACCACAAAGTAAGTTGTTCAATGTCTTTGGCTAATAATTGCAGTAACTGCTGTGAGTTATTGCTATTTAATAGCGTTTTAATTAACAGCGCTTGTTGCTCAGCAAGCTCATCGATAGCCTGGGTTAATTCACCACTGTTTTTTTCACTTTGCTCCGAGGTTGTATTTTCAACTAGCGAGTAAAGCGCAAATAAGCCATCGGTGGTTTTACCATTAGCAGACACCACCACGATATCGTTTAGTTGACAATTTTCACGAATGATTTCAACAGCGCGATTAATACATTTTGGCGTAGCTAAAGAACTACCACCAAATTTATGTACTTGGATAGCATGTTTCGCCAGTTTATTTAGTGAGCTTACATCCGTATTCAACGTATGTTCGCTAGTATTCTTGGCTGCTTCGATTTCGCTAACACCATTGCTATTTTGCAAGGTCGATGCTTGAGTCAAACCATCTTGTATAACATTTTCTTGTGTCATTTTTCTGCCTACTCAACTGCAAGTACTGACTCGAAGTTGTTTTTATGTTTCTTACTGTTGGCTTTGTGCTAAGCCATGAGCTAAATCTTTCACTATGTCATCAATGTCTTCAATCCCCACTGAAATACGGACTAATGACTGAGTTATTCCCGCCTCTAACTGTGCGGCAATTTCCATGCCTGCATGGGTCATAGTTGATGGATGACTAATTAAGCTTTCTACACCGCCAAGTGATTGCGCTAAGGTAAATAATTCAAGATTATCAAATAACTTTTTAACCGCTTCAACGCCACCTTTTACTTCAAAACTTAACATTGCGCCGTAGCCTGCTTGTTGTTTTTTAGCTATTTCATGACCAGGATGGTCGCTAAACCCTGGAAAGTATACCGCATCTATTGCTTGATGATTTTTTAAGAACTGAGCAACTTGCAATGCATTCTCTTGATGTTGTTTCATTCTAACGGGTAGCGTTTTCAAACCACGTAGTGCTAAAAAGCTATCAAAGGCACTACCGGTAATGCCAATGCAGTTTGCCCACCATGCCAATGTTTCACCGAGTTCTTGGGTTTTAGTCACCAAAACACCACCAACAACATCACTATGACCATTAATGTACTTAGTGGTTGAGTGGAAAACGATATCAGCACCTAAGGTTAATGGTTGCTGCAGCGCAGGTGATAAAAAGGTGTTATCAACGGCAACGAGTGCGCCTGCTGCATGACAAGCTTTAGTCACTTCTTCAATATCAACTAAACGTAATAACGGGTTACTTGGGCTTTCAAGTAATACAAGTTTAGGTTGCTGTGCTAATGCTTCAGCTAATGCTTGCTGATCGTTTTGATCAACAACAATCAAGTTGAACTGTCCACGTTTGGCTAAATGAGTGAAAAGCCTAAAACTGCCACCATAACAATCGTGTGGAATTACCACGGTATCTTCAGTTGATAATAGCTGGCAAATTAAATGCACTGCTGCCATGCCTGTAGCAGTAACAATACCAACACTGCCTTGCTCTAATTCAGCAATAGTTTCGGCAAAAGTTGCTCTAGTTGGGTTACCTGTGCGGGAATAATCAAATTGACGTTTATCATTAAACCCTTTCAACGAATAGGTACTTGATAAATGGATAGGAGCGACAACAGCACCGTGATGCGTATCGGTATTAATACCTGCTCTTACTGCCGAAGTTGTAATATTACTGGTTTTAGTAATCGACATTTAATTATCTCCACTTGATATTTTAATATGCATTCAAACGCAATTTGCTTTACTTGTATAGTGATAAATCCATCAGTAAATAGCAATATTCACGTTTAGATGTTTGGACGTCTATAACTCTAAACATTTTGATTAAAAGGGTCAAGTAATTTTAGACATCTAAACTTCTACTTGACTGGTATTTTGCAACAGGTAAAATCTACCTAATAACAAATTAGCATAGCCATATTAACCGGATGAATTCAGATGTCCGCTTAATATAAAATAAGACAGAGGAATATCCATGGCTGAGTGGAATGACGAGTACATTAATCCCTATGCCGAACACGGTAAAAAAAGCGAGCAAGTAAAGAAAATTACCGTTTCTATTCCTTTGCGCGTATTGAAAGTGTTAACGGATGAACGCACCAGGCGCCAAGTAAATAACTTACGTCATGCAACCAATAGTGAATTGCTTTGTGAAGCGTTTTTACATGCTTTTACCGGCCAACCCTTGCCTGATGATGAAGATTTAGCCAAGGATAATAACGAAAAATTACCTGCCAGCGTGAGACGTATTCTCGAAGCTAAAGGGGTTACCGATTTTAGCGCTTATGAAACTGATGATGATTAGTCAGTTTGCTATATAGCCATAATAAAGGTACTGCTTCAGTACCTTTTTTTACGCCTATTGAATGCCTATCTGCCACTTTAGCCACTGCAACATCTTATTTGACAAACAATTTTTATCACTCGCGTTTAAAACAAGCTCAATGGATATTTTTCCATCACATCAGAATATGTTAATATACAATTAACACTTGTAAATATACTCCCATCAATAGCCCGTCTTTTGACATAGGTGATTAAACGCATCATGAATACCCCAACACATATTACTGAACAAATTCTTAATAGTGTCGAAGCCTATATCTATACCAAAGATTTAGCGGGAAAATATACCTATGCTAACCAGGAAGTTTTAGCTCTATTTGGTAAAACATTAGCTGAGGTTGTTGGTCACGGGGATGAAGAGTTTTTTGATTTAAGCCTTTCAGTGAAGTTACAGGAAAATGATCGAAAAGTAATTTCTCAAGGAATTAAAGTCGTTAGTGAAGAAAGTAACTACATCAAATCACTCAATGAAATACGCATATATCGCGTAGTCAAAAAGCCAATTTTTGATGATGAAGGTGTTATTACAGGCATGTGCGGGATCTCAACAGACATTACTTCTGAGAGACAAACCCAGCGGCGTGCGGAAGAGCAAAAACACTTGCTCGACACTATTTTAAATAATATTAACGCGCATGTTTACATGAAAGACAGTGAACGAACCTTTCTTTATGTTAACAGCCAAGTTGCTGAGTTATTTGGTGACAGTGCTAAAAATATTATTGGTAAGAAAGATACTGATGTATTACCTAAGGAAATCGCCGATCATTTTTATCAATCCGACCGCGTAGTTTTTGAAACGCAACAACGGCACATTATTGAAGAAGAAGCTGAAGGTGATGATGGCAACACACACCACTATATCAGCACAAAAATTCCTTTTCAGTCACCTGGAAAGCTGCCTGCACTCATCGGTTTTTCAACCGAAGTAACCGAGCTTTTTAAACTAAAAGAAGAATTTAAAAAGCTTGCTACAGTTGATGCGCTGACTGATTTATATAATCGTCGTTATTTTACCGAGCAAGCCGATAAAGAATACCTGCGCGCACAACGCTATAAACTCTCTTTAACACTCATCTCTATCGATATTGACCACTTTAAAAAAATTAATGATAAATTCGGCCACCCTGCCGGAGATAAAGTGCTTATTGAAGTGGCTAAGCAACTAAAGTCCAGCTTAAGGCAAACTGACGTGTTAGCACGTATTGGTGGTGAAGAATTTTCTATATTATTACCTGAAACCAGCGCCGATGAGGCTGAAGTGTTTGCCGAGCGCCTTAGACTCGCCCAAAGCCAGTTAAGAATTACCGGTGACTGGCACGGGGAGATTCAACTATCAGTTAGCATTGGTATTAGTAGTTATCAGCAAAGCGATAGCAATTTTGACCAGATTTTTTCTCGCGCCGACAAAGCTTTATACCAAGCCAAAAATTCGGGTAGAAACAGAGTTTGTCGGCAATAAAAAAAACCGATACCTAAGGTATCGATTTTTCATCATCTTTTATCATCTTTTATC
>CAJXPG010000130.1 GCA_913057925.1 uncultured Colwellia sp.
TCAACTTACCTTAGCAACAACTACGACAAACGCATGCTAAATCAGGCGGTTTATTAAGTTAAGTAACCTCAGTTAGGGTTAAGTATAGTTAGCCATGAAAGAAATGGTGAATATTGAAATATAAATAGTGTTAATGGGGTTAGCGTTTAGGTAATAAAGCTTGTAACGCTTTTTTGAACGGCTCTAAATAAATTTGCGCCAAGCTATTATGCCCTTCATGATTAACACTGATTCCAAAAGTGATTTTATCTACTTGAGAAGCTTTAATATGACAAGAAAACAGTCTATCCCAAAGGGCCAGTGCTGAGCCAAAATTACTGTCAAAGTGCTTTGAGTTATCACTGTGGTGTATTTGGTGCTGCGCTGGGCTGATAAAAATATTTTCTATTTTATCTCCCCAACTAAGCCAAATATGACTATGACGTAAATTAGAGCCAAAGAAATTAAATAAGAACACGAAAGCATTAGCACCCAAAATGTCGTACATTTTTAAGGTAGGACCAAAAAAGTAGTAACAAACACCGACAACAAAGCCTTGAGTCAGTGTCATTCTAAAGGCGTACAACAAACTCTCTACTGGGTGACTTCGATAGATAGTAAACGGGGTTAACACTAATGCCGAATGATGGACTTTATGAAATTCCCACAACGCAGGAAACTTGTGTAATAGGTAGTGTAAATAAAAGCGGGTAAAGTCATCAAACAGGAACAGCAACACGGTAAAAATGGCGATAATTACCGTTGTTGATACATTGAAAGGTTCAATGTAACCAAAGGTATATTCAATTGCAGATGAAACACCTATGGCAATGGGTGCCATAGAAACCACAATCAAAGGAAACAGTGCTGCCTTGATGAACTTATTGATAATCAATAACGCATAATCATGACGTGCTGATTTATGGTTATAAATCTTTTTTGGGAAGACGAAGCGCAGAAAGGCAAGAGGCGCAAAGTTTTTATGCTGCAACCAATAAACAGGCATTGCTAAAGCCAAGGCTGAAAGCAAATAAACAAAATAAATACGTTTATTGGCATCAAAAAAATACTGGCTCAGCTCAGCTATATTGATTGAAAGAAAGTCTAACACAAGCTTACCTTAGTACTTTATACAAACAAAAAATTGCAACGTTATGCTAAATCAAAAATCGATATTTTGCATTGATTTAGCACAACGATACCATCAGGTTAGAAACTGTATTGATAGCCAATAAACATTTGCTGTGGTTTGCTAGGGCGCGCTCCATAAGGTCTACGGCTGACAATCTCTTGGGTATCTAAAATATTATCGGCTTTGATATATACTTTGCCATACTCACCTAAATAATAACTAGCAGATAAATCAACCACCACATAAGCCTGTGTGGTTTCACCTGATAATGTTACATTTTCACCTGATGCCTCAAGCATTTCGCCGACATAACGGGTAATAAAGTTAATATCCCATTGCTCTGCCATTAAACCAAAGTTAATGGTTACTTGATGCTCAGCTAAATAAGGTAAACCGTCACCTGCGGTAATAGTGCCCCACATAGGGAAGTCGGATTCAAAACTATTCTTAAATTCTGAATCACTATAGGTATAAACAACCGACATAGGAACATCTAATGCTTCGCTAAGCTTAGCGACGTAACTTGTCGAAAATTCAAGACCGTATACATCAACTTCACTGCCATTAAATTCTTTATCTAAACTATCACCACACGATGAAGCAGCCGAGAACGAGCAACTTTCTTTCAAGTTACTCATGTCGTTATAGAAAAATATTGCTTCACCCTGCAAGTCACCATAATTGAAACGGCCACCAAACTCGTAATTAATACTATTTTCTATATCAACTTCTGGCCCTTCTTTTGGGCTAGTTGGAATAAAGCCTTCATGCACACCAAAAAGTAAACCAACATTTTGATTTACTGTATAAAATAAGCTTAAGCTAGGTAACCAAATATGAGAACTTTTCTTTTGCCAATCATCTTCTTTACCCACCACGCGGTTTTGATAAGTAGAATCGATAAACTCACCACGTAAACCTAAGGTAACATCAAGGGCATCATATTTAATGGTATCTTTGAAAAATACGGCAATGGCATCGGTTTTTTCACGGTTTGTCGTCGTTTTAACTTGCTCACTACCATCAGAAACTAAATGACCAGAAGTCATAGCAAAGCTATCTTCAGTGTGATTACGTTCAATTTGATCTTGGTGAAAGCGAGCACCGACATTAAACTTATGCTTAAGACCAAACAAGGTTTCTTCAAAATACAGCTCAGTTTGAATGCCTTGCGAGTAATACTCGCGAGCGTTATCACCTAAAATGATTTTTTCATGCTCTTCTATACTGTCAGCTTGCCCGGTTAATATTTGATAAAAACCAGCATTAACATCATCTTTAGGGTTAGCAAGGATATCTTGTAGGTCTCGGTCAACTAAACCACCTTTAAAACCATTAATTTTAAACCACGAGCGCTCAAAGTTATTGCGGTACACACGGGTAGTGATATCAAAAGTGTTGGTTTGCATGAAGTGAGTGAATTGAATTTGGTCATGCTGCCAATCCATATTATCTAGCTCACTGGCAACATAACGACGATCTGGGTTAGCATAAAAATCATCATCGGTTAAACCTAGGTAAGTTTCATTAGATTTTTCATTGGCATAAGCGACTTTCAAACCAAAGGTATGATCAATACTCCCGGTTGTTAAGTCATAGCGAAACTTAGCCATCATATCGTTTTTATCAAAACCGGTATTACCATCGCCCTTACCGTAAAGTGTCGAGCCGCCACCATCAAGCTGCTTAAAGCCATCTGATTGCATATTAATCCCTTCAACTAACACACCGAGTTTGCCAATGGTTGTGCCGTAAAAACCATGAACCTTGGTATAAGCATCTGCGCCTACAAGGACATCAATCATACCTTCTTGGCTATCAGGCACTGCACGCGTGGTCATATTTAATGCGCCAGCAACCGTATTTGGGCCGTATTTAATGGCTGCAGGGCCTTTAAAAACCTCAAGGGATGTCATTTTTGACATCATAGGAAAGTAATAAGCAGCAGGCGCTGAATAAGGTGCAGGACCAATTAAAATACCATCTTCCATCACAGTAATTTTTTTACTACGCTCTGGCGTTGCGCCTCGAAAGCCAATATTGGGTCTTAAACCATAGCCATCTTCTTCACGAATATTAACGCCAGGAACGTTATATAAAACACGGTTAATATCATCAAACTTAAACTTCTCAAGCTCTGCCTCACCAATTAAGGTGGCCGAGCCTGCTTCTGTTCTTAACTTGTCGCCATGACCGATGATCTGAATTCGCTCGACATAGTCAACTTTCTTTTTAATATCGGCAGCAATGGCTTTAATGTTACTGACAATACTTGATGAGGCAGCAGTATTATGGATACTGTCTTGGCTTGCAGTTTCATTGGTATCATTTGCTGCCAATGCACCTGATAGTGGTAAAAACGAAGAGAAAGCAACAGACAAAGCAATAGCAGTGGTAGAAAATTTAAATTTATTTAAAGAGTGAATCATGATTAATCATTATCTCCAGCTGAAGTTTTAGGTAACTCCAATGCAAGGCTAGTGATAAAATCACTTTTCAATTTATCGGTAATATTTTTCACACTACCATGAGTTGATAATACTTTATCAGGATCAGCCTCTAAGGTAGTTGCTAATGAATCTTGATAGTTTTTAGTAATTTCAATTGCTAAGGCAATATGATCATTAATATTATCTGCGGTTACTTCATCACCGACATCAACTAAGTAATGACTAAAACCTAAGGCATCAACTTCATCTACGGTTAAACTTCCTTGCATGAACATTTGCAATGCTTCTAGGTTGTGCTTAACATTTTCAATAGAATGCTCTGAATATTTAGACTCTACAGCTTCAGGACAAGCCTGCGCGCCACATTCGTTAGCAAATAAGCCAAGTGGCTTGGCAAGTTTTCCGTCTTTAGTAAACTTATCTAAATAAAAAATTGCATCACTTAACTCGTTTACAGCTTCATGCTCTGTGGCGAAGTCACTACCTTCAGTGCCAGCAGCTTTAAGCTTTGCCGCATAACCGCCATTACCATCAGTGCCTAACCACTGAGTTAGCAATTCGTTGGCATTATTTTCAACATCCTTTGCCACTTCACCAGCAAATTCACAGCGGGCGATTTTTCTATATTGCTCGGTTTGGTTATTCCATTCACTTGGTACAGTAGAGCCTGTACAAGTGTGGCTGAGATCATCATTAAACAATAAGTACTCTAGCGCGACCATGCTTTTACGCGAAGCAGTACGGGTAGCAATATCATATGGCTGACCATTTACACTCCCCGCATTAAAGTAGGTTACATCAAGGTCAACACCACAGGTATTTTGTGTTGGCCATGAATAAATATTATTTCGCAGTGCACCATCACCAATAAGTAAAGGTGAAAGTTGCATCATATCGGCTTGTTGCCAGGTGTTTATTGCCTGACGCCAGCTTTCTTTTGCTAAGGCTTTAGCTTCAGAGACTAATTGCTCATTACCACTATTATTGGCAAAAGCACTCTCTTGTTGGCAATAATTGTTTATTGCTTGTCGCTGTGTACTGGCTAAGCTTGAAAACTCTTGGTATGTCGGTGTAATAACATTATCAACAATACTGGCTATTAACTTACCTTGATCAAAACCGGTATTGGTGTCTTTATCACTGTTAAAACCTTCACCACTTGTGCCTGTTGCTTCTTCACCACAAGCGCTAATTAAGAACACTGTGCTTAAGGCCACAGAAATTAATTTCTTATTAACAGAAAGAGTCTTTGAATACTTCATCATTACCTTTACCTAATAGCTGTAATACTTTAATACAATAAGTCTTTGTTGCGTTTAAAGCTTATTCGCTAGGCTTTAAACGCAACAAAGCTCGAACAACATCCCTGTTCAAGCTTTGTTTAATATGTTTGCTTGCTACCCCTTGTATTTACAGGGGCAGGCTAGCAATTAACACTTACCAACCAGCAACGTTTGTAGCATCAAAGCTATATGCTGCTTGTAGAATATCACGAGCAGACTTAAGGTCAGCTTGATATGAAGCAACATCTGCTACATTTAATACCGGTGCGTCTTTTAATAACGTATGAATTTCTTCAAACTGTACATCAGTTACAGGAGAGTAAGGGTTAAACTGTAAACCTAGTGCAAAGCCTTTCAGTTCTGAGAAGTGCTTAGCTGTAGTAACATAGTCAAAATCAGCCGTATCAACTTTTGCTAAGTCTGCATCTAAATCATTAATGTAATGAATTACAGTACCTGCTACTGAACGTTCCCACGCATCAAGTGCTGCATCGCGGTAAGTTAATAATTCAGTCTTTTGATCTTCAGTCAATTCAACGCCAGCATTATCACTGATCAATTGACGGCCTTTTAAGAAAGCATCCATCGCTTGCTTGGTGTAATCGGTCGCGGCTGCATTATCTTTAGTGCCACGGTCACGTTTAGCGGCATTTACTGAGTTACCAAAGTTTTTCTCTGATAATAAATCAATGCTGCCATCGCCATTGGTATCATGTTGACCATTCCAGTCTTCACGACCATCTTCAGCACTTGATACTTTGCCGGCAATTTCATTATCGTTATAAGATAAGTAGTCACGCGCAGCGCCAAAGTATCCAAAACCTTCATCAAATTGATGCTCAAGTTTAGTGTAATCTTTAGTGCCTTTGTCTTGACCAACGTTAGTTGCCGCTAAACCTTTTGCTTCATCTAAATAATCATCAGCAGCTTGTGAATAAGCAACTGACATTAATAAGAATTTTTGAATTAACTGGTTTAAATCAGTGCCGTTATCAGTAACGTAGACTGGAATATTGCTATCGGTAATAGGATCTTTACGAAGAGTACCACCATAAACTTCCATAGCATTATCAGCTAACTGTTCAAAGTATTGTTGAATAAGACCATGAGGTGTTTTTTGTGGGATAACACCCGGAGCTGGAACGAACTCAGGTGCTGCCGCCCAATCTGACCAACCGGTAAAGGCAATGCCTTCCCCCGTGTAAGTTACTTTGCCATTATCATCTACAACTTCTTCACCATTTTCATCCTTCAGCGTGTCACCATTCCAAAGCTTGTGTTGACCGCTAGCATCATTACCGGCAACTTTATCTTTCAAGCTTTTGTAGCTAGATGATAACTCTGAGAATTTAGTTTGGGTTGCAGTCGTGAATGAGATATTAAGACCATCCCATGAGTTTTCATCGGCATTGTAGAAACTGTTTAACTTAGCAATAACCGCATCTTTCGTGGTTAAAACACCGTTATCAAGGTCAGCTTGTAAGCCACCATTACCAATGTAGTGCTTAAGCTCTGCAATTAACGCATGACGTGCAGCTTGACCGCCGTATGAAACACTTGATTGTGTTTCGTCACCTACTTTGCTCATAAAGCCGTAGTAATCAAGTAAGTCGTTTACTTCAATAGTTAATTCTTTAGAAAAAGTAGTACTGTTATAAGTTGCATTTACTGTCAAGGTAACAGTTTTTTCTTTTTCATAATCTAGCGCGTAACCTTCCGCTAAGCTTAACGTTGTTCCTGAAATAACAAAGTTTTCATTTTCTGTGGCAAAGCTAATATCGCTAACAAGGTCGATGTTAGTTTCTAAACTCGCAATTTCAGCACCCGGTGAGTTTTCATCAACAGAGTTAGCTGATAATGTAACATCACTAATTTTGGCTATTATTTCTTCTTCAATAGCCTCTTTGATATCATCACTTGAACAAGCGCTTAACGTTGAGGTTGCAACCATTACAGCAATAGCGAGTGCTTTTCTTTGAAATTTCATTACTTCTCCAATTAAGCTCATAAACCATGAATTTTTCCTAAAGCTTTAACGTTAGTTTTAGTTTTAAAAATTAATAAAGGCTTGAACTTGGTGTGTATTATTTTTAATTGCAGCCATAATACACAAACCTAAACACAAATGCGAATAAATCTCATAAAGATGTAAGTTAATGTTACTTTCTTTGATTTATAGCAAAGAAAACTTAAAACAATTGTGTATTTTTTAGCATTTATTTCCTACCGCGCATAAAAAAGGCCGCTGAAGCGACCTTTATTAAAACAATAACTTTATGGGTAATGAAAACTAGCGGCCAAACATTCCACCGCCACCGCCCATGCCGCCCATGCCGCCACCGCCAGGTGGCATCATGCCCTGCATACTGCGCATCATTTTTTTCATGCCACCTTTACCTGACATTTTTTTCATCATTTTTTGCATTTGCGTGAATTGCTTAAGCAATTTATTTACGTCTTGTATTTGTGTACCTGAACCAGCAGCAATACGACGTTTACGTGAGCCTTTAATAATATCTGGACGTTCACGTTCACCTGGGGTCATGGAATTAATAATCGCTTCCATTTGCACAGTGACTTTATCATCCATTTGATCTTTAATTTTATCAGACATATTACCCATACCCGGTAATTTATCCATCATGCCCATCATGCCGCCCATATTTTTCATTTGAACGAGTTGGTCACGGAAATCTTCTAAGCTAAAACCTTTACCGCTTTTAACTTTTTTCGCTAGTTTTTCTGCTTGTTTTCTATCTACTTTTTGCTCTATCTCTTCAACGAGTGATAAAACATCACCCATACCTAAGATACGTGAGGCAATACGATCTGGGTGGAACGGCTCTAACGCTTCAATTTTTTCACCAACACCCATAAATTTAATAGGCTTGCCAGTGATATGACGAATTGATAAGGCTGCACCGCCACGCGCATCACCATCAGTTTTGGTAAGGATGACACCCGTTAAAGGTAATGCATCATTAAAGGCTTTCGCAGTGTTTGCAGCATCTTGACCTGTCATAGCATCGACAGTGAAAAGTGTTTCGATTGGATTGATAGCGGCATGTAGCTGCTGAATTTCACCCATCATGTCTTCATCAACATGTAAACGACCGGCGGTATCAACAATCAGTACATCAAAGTGGTTTTTCTTGGCATGATCGATTGCCGCATTGGCAATATCAATTGGCTTTTGTTTAATATCACTTGGGAAGAAAGCAACTTCAATTTCATTTGCCAAGGTTTCAAGTTGCTTGATTGCTGCTGGGCGATAGACATCAGCACTAACAACTAATACTTTTTTCTTTTCACGTTCAGTTAAGAATTTTGCTAACTTGGCAACAGAGGTGGTCTTACCCGCACCTTGTAAACCAGCCATTAGCACTACGGCAGGAGGCGCAGCTTTTAAATCAAGGGCTTCGTTAACTTCACCCATTGCCGCTTCAAGTTCTTTTTGAACAATTTTTACAAAAACTTGTCCAGGTGTCAGGCTTTTAGAAACATCGGTACCAACCGCTTGCTCTTTTACCTTACCAACAAATTCTCTTATAACAGGTAAAGCAACATCAGCTTCAAGTAATGCCATGCGAACTTCGCGCAAGGTATCTTTAATATTGTCTTCGGTTAAACGGCCACGGCCACTAATATTTTTAAGCGTTTTACTTAAGCGATCGGAAAGATTGTCAAACATGGAATACTCTAACAGCGAAATATTGATGAGGTTAATGCTACTATTATACCCAAATATAGCTAAGATGCGACAGCAGATAGTGACCGTGTCTATAAAGTAACAATAATCCTTAGCCTGAATCACTTACTCAACACTATTTTCCACTAGTAGCGGACATCATGAATTTATTATTCTTACGCGTTTAAAACACATTTTTAGCTTATTGAACACTAGCTTTCTTTAATTTAAGTCAATAGTTTGTGCTAATCACATGGCGTTGAAGATTTAATCTGATAGAATCTATTTTTTTAAGGTATGTTTCTCTTGGTTTAGGGGTTTTTAGTGGATTTTTTGGTTTTAGGCTCAAGTCTAGCATTTTTGCTTTATATACTTGCTACATTGGCAATCGTAACCCGATTATTCCATCCTAAAGGACCGAATATCACTTTAGTACTTAGCCTAGCTGTCGCTGCTATCATAGTGCACAGCTTTAATGATGCTTTATTATTTTTCTCCCATGAAGACATAAATTTTAATTTACCTAATGTCATTTCATTGGTGAGCTTAATTATAACGGTTGTAGTCACTGTGGTTGCGTTGCGCTTTAAAGTAAATTTATTACTCCCTGTTATTTATGGTTTTACTGGTTTATGGCAATTAGTCATCATATTTCTACCGCCTATCGACTCAATTCCATTAGTTGTTTCAAAAGTCATATTGTTGAGCCATATCAGTTTTGCCTTAATTGCTTACTGTATATTGATCATAGCAACCCTGTATGCTTTTCAAGTTACTTATATTAATTTAAAATTAAAAAGTAAAAACTTAACCGCTGTTGCTCATTTACCGCCTTTGATGCAAGTTGAAAGACAACTTTTTAGCATTTTAACTGTCGGTACTGCGGTTTTATTTGTCAGTCAGATTATCGGTTTTGCTTTTTTAGATGGCTTTCTTGCTAAAGATAATGCTCATAAAACAGTATTATCATTACTTTCTTTTGCTATTTATTGCCTAATCCTTTGGGGACATTTTGAAAAAGGTTGGCGCGGTCACAGAGTATTAGTATTAATGGTTAGCGCAAGTGGCTTTCTTACTTTAGCTTACTTTGGCAGTCGATTAGTGAAAGAATTCATTCTCTAAATAACGACTATTTCCCCCTCCCCTTGTCGCCATGACACTGCTGGTATAAGCTAGCAGTGTTGTTTAACAATTTTTAATCACTTTATAATTAACAGGAAATCCCCTTTTTGGACAGTATATCCACCCAGATGCTTTTTACCATTCTTGGCATCTTAATACTTATATCCGCCTATTTTTCAGGCTCTGAAACCGGCATGATGTCTTTAAATAGATATCGATTACGTCACCTAGAAAAGCAAAAGCATAAAGGCGCTAAACGAGTTAGTAAATTACTCGCAAGGCCAGATAGACTTATAGGTTTGATCTTAATAGGTAACAACTTAGTTAATATTGCCGCTTCAGCTATCGCAACAGTTATTGGCTTACGGTTATTCGGTGATATGGGAATCCTAGTTGCCACTATCGTGTTAACCTTAGTGATCTTAATTTTTGCTGAAGTTACGCCAAAAACATTAGCGGCGCTTTACCCTGAAAAAATCGCTTTTCCAAGTTCAATTATCCTGTCTCTACTACTTAAAGTTCTCTTTCCGCTTGTTGTGGTAGTTAACTGGATAACAAATGGCTTTTTAATGTTATTAGGCATTAATGCTGAGCAACGAGAGCAGCACAGCTTAAGTAGTGAAGAGCTCAGAACTGTCGTGAATGAATCTGGCGCGTTACTGCATCAGCGTGATCAAGATATGTTGGTCAGTATTCTGGATTTAGAGAAGGTTTCCGTTGAAGACATTATGATCCCACGTAGTGAATTAGTGGGCATTGACGTAAACGATGATTGGAAGCGTATTCAAAAGCAATTAACTCAAGCTAATCACACGCGAGTGTTACTCTACCGTGATAGCATTGATGATGTTGTTGGCTATATCCATGCCAGAGATGCGTTGAAACTGCTTTCTAAGAGTCAGTTTACTAAAGCTACCCTTCTTAGGGCCGTGCGTGAACTGTACTTTATTCCCGAAGGTACTCCGCTAAATATTCAACTACTAAAGTTTCAGCATGCTAAAGAGCGCTTAGGACTAGTTGTTGATGAATATGGCGATATTCAAGGATTGGTAACCTTAGAAGATATCCTTGAAGAAATCGTTGGTGACTTCACGACAACCATGACGCCAACCACAAGTGACGAAGTGCACTTACAGCCTGATGGTAGCTATTTAGTGGATGGAAGCGCCAGTATTCGCGACATTAACAAGGAAATGTCTTGGCAATTGCCCACAGACGGACCTAAAACATTAAACGGCTTGATTATTGAGTACCTAGAAGAGATCCCACAAAGCAATATAAGTGTACGTATTGCTGGTTACCCCGTGGAAATCATTGATGTAGCAGATAATATGATAAAAACTGTCCGCGTTATGCCTGAACACTTTATTGACGACAGCGCCGAAGAAGAATAAATAGCCAGTAACATAGTTAACCACAAAGTTATCCACAGAACTAGGTATTAGAATAACCTTATTCAGCTTTCCACAATTTCTGTGGATAACAATTGCCAACCCCATCACCAACAGCCTTTGACTATTTCAACAATTATTTAACGAAAACACTGACTTTTTTTTCTATTTTTTTTGTTAAATTGCTAGCTATTTCTGGATCTATTATTACAGCTAGCCTTGACGGATTTTTCTCTAAAAAAGAACAAATTGGCAAGCTTTATGCGCTTTTTATAACACTGTGTTTATGATCATTACTTTAGGATCCACTGTTAAAAAAGCAGCAGGATAACTAATAAGCAGATCTTGGTTAACCAAAAAACAATCGCCATAACCAACTACGGTTAAGTTCTTTTTCACAACTTTTCAATTGAGCGCTATAACGACGAGCCCGGTTGTCTACTTTACGTGATACTTTTACTAGCCAAGGTTTCTTCTTGTAGCTTTTCTTTCTAAACCCGCCCCAACCTTCGTGATAGTTTAGGTATTGGTTATAAGCGTCCCATTTAGAAACACCATTCACTTTTTGCGTTTTAAAGATAAACCATCCCATAAAATCAACAGCATCTTCAAAATCATCACGGTCTGCGCCGGAATTATCTGTCTCACGTACATAATCCTTCCAAGTCATCGTTTTAGCCTGAGCATAACCATAAGCACTACTAACTCTTCCCCAAGGGATAAAGCCAAATAGATAGTCCATAGGCGGTGTTGCATCATGGCGAAATGAGCTTTCCTGATACATCATGCTCATAGGCACATGAATTGGCACCCCCCAACGTTCACGAACGTCTTTAGCTGCAAAATACCAATCACGGTGTTCACGAAATATTTCGCAAAGGTTTTCAGGGTTTTTAGGCGGCGGTGTGGCGCAACTTGCAAGTAAGAAAACACTTAAAGAAGTCGCTAGAATTGTTTTACATGAAGACATAAAGAAATAAAGGTTAATTTAATCTGTTATTTATAATGCCAGAAACGTTGAATTAATGGCAGTTATTGTATTGATAATTATTATTTTTTAATTAATTTAAAAATAATTGAAATTAATTTGAACTAAACTGAAAAACAGCACTCTTACTTAACAGTTATGTTATTCCCTTAGTGTTTCATGTTTTATGCGCAGCCTGAATTGGCAGCGCATTTTTTTTGCCTATAATAAAGGATATTTTATTATGGGCTTACGAGCAGACTTTTAAATGCCATTAGTAAACGATATTTGGAGTTTACCCATAAAATAAAATTTTTATAAAAAATTGAACTAATTTTTTCTTTCGTACTCTTACTTTATAGTTATGTTATCCCTTTAGTGTTTCATGTTGTTTTATATGCGCTGTCTAAATAGTCAGCGCATTTTTTTTGCCCAAAAATCAGTCTCTATGAAACTATTTTGCTGGTAAGATGTAGAGTTTAACTGTAACTGAGGAATAAATATTTATGAGGATAAATAAGAAGTAGTGATATTTATTTTAAATAATGAACTATTAGTCACATAGAAATAATTGAGGGTATTTTGATTTGTATACTACTTTGGTTACATACCTACTTTATTACACAAAAGGTATATAACCAGAGAAGAATCAATTAGAACTGTAAGAGGAAGTATTAACTCTGTCTCTTATACACATCTGACGCTGCCGACGATCTACTCTGTGTAG
>CAJXPG010000131.1 GCA_913057925.1 uncultured Colwellia sp.
TCTAGTACGGTCTCGTGGGCTCGGAGATGTGTATAAGAGACAGCCTTCATTAAATCGATAAAGCGAAATAACACCCAACAAAGGGCAATGGTTAATAAAGTACTGCCTTCGGTTACCGCCTTAACCGCAATGGTTACGTTAGCCTCATCATGAAAATTACGCGCAAGTACGACAGCAATTAATAAGGTAACGGGCTCTTTAATAAACCTTAATACTTCATCAGACGCTTTGCTGTAAAGGCGTTTAATGCCAAAGGCTGATACCCAGGTAAATATTTTGGCAAAGAAGTAATAGATCGCCATCATTAAAGTAAAATATAACCACTGCCATAACATCACCCCAAAAAGGTCTACCGCAGGTAGGTTCTTTGCTAGCCATTCCCCTAACGGAGAATAGGAGTAACGTTTAAATAAACGTGGGATCTTCTCAACCGTGGCATTAGATATTTTCCATATTTTGACTTTATCTCCCGCACGAGGAATTCGCTGTAACAAAATATCAACGTCATTACCTTTATATTCAACTTTACCTACCAACTCGCGATAAGAAGGTAAGTTGTCATTTAAGTTGCCCACTGGTTTAGTGCTAATACTATTTAAATCAACCCATAAGGTTCGATTTAATACCACCGCCAACTGCCTTGCTAACTCTTCCTTACCAACGGCTAGGGTTTTCGTTGAAATGTTTCGATAATCAAGATAATTAGACGCGAGGGTAAAATCACCTGCACGCATAGCTTTTAGGTAACCTGCGATAGCGGCTCTTGGCTGGCCACGTCCAAAATCATCTGCAGGAACATTATAGCCATCAATCGAACCATTATTGTCTATGCTTTGCTGAGATTTATCCTCTCTTTCAAGCATGTTTTTAACCGATATGTCTTCTGTGCTGCTTGCTGTCTGAGCCATTACTGAAAAACATGCAAAACAGAGTAAAGCTATAAAAATGGAGAGTGTAGAGTGAAAATAAAAAGCTGTGGTGCGGGCAAGCTTCATTAAGCTAAGTCCTTGCAAGTACAATAAGTTATATAATCAAGATAATAGCTTAAATATTGCTGGGAAAAAACATTGCTAAAAAATAAAAAAAGCCACCGAAGTGACTTTTATAAATGATTGATATCTTTGTAGGCTTTATTTGCTAACAACTAACTCTTTAAAAGTACTTTCAAACCAATCATCAAGCATCTTCTTTTCATAAGGCAATGAGGTATTGCGATACTTCAATCGACCTGACATAAAGTTCATATCACGAATAACCACGTCTTCTGACTTAACTAACCCACCTTTTGCGTCTAATAGTTGGTATGAAAAGTTCATGCGTGGCGAATATAACTGTTTAATGATTCGCGTGCGATTTATACCTGCAGCATTGGTATCGCCCGCTAAATCGACATCGGTGACATCAATTTTTAGTGTGTGATCTTCAGGTAGATTGGCTGCTAGTTTTGCAAAGTGCTTTTCAAGATCTTTAAAAGTACGCTCTCTGAATTGTTTACGCCCTTCATTACCAGGATCAATATCTCGGTAGCTTTTATAATCAGTCCAAGTTACTTCACTGCTTGCAGCAAAAACATTAGGTGTGAATAAAAAGCTAACGGATAGTAGCGAAATAATGAAAATAGATTGTTTCATAGGCTATTCCTCTCATTTTATGAATAAGCTTATTAAAGCAAACTTAACCGAACTAAACCGTTATAAAGTGTTAGTCTCTTGTATTAGTTTGTTGCGTAAAACTGTTTTAATACTCGAGCAACGATACTTGCAACTCTTTGCTCTCTTTCTGACTCGCCTATATCTTCATGAGCAAACCCTTGTACAGCGCCTCGCCATACTTTTTTACCCGTTGCGGCGTCTTCAATATAAATTAAAAAGCTACCTTTTTTTAAGTCGTCACTACTCGGTAAACCCGGTGTAACACCAAATTTTTCATTAATCTTGCTATCAGATAAATCACTCGCCAGCGCAATACCAAAACCTACGTGAAAAGCTGAACCACTGGCGTTAGCCGTGTCTTTAAAACCATGGTGTTTTAAATCCTTAATAATGGCATCAGCATAAAGTTTATAAACCACTTGAGTTTGTTCAGCTTTTAGTGAAGTTTCTTCAACATATTTAGGTGCTAAAGAAAACAAGCTTCCTTTGGCATATGAAATTGGAATATCCCTAACACTTGATAAAGCCAATTGGTTTTTATTTACTTTAGGCTCTTGTGGCACGGTAACACAAGCACTAACAAATAGACTGGTTGCAAAAGCAATCGTTAAGCTGAAGTTTAGTTTCATTATTCAATCCTAGAAATATATTTAATCAAATCAATACTGACCTAATTTCAAAATTAAGTATATAAATACATTAATTTAAATTCTGCAACAAGTTGTTATAACGCCGATAAAAGTTTTAGCGAAAATTTCACCTGAAAAATTAAATATCTATGAATAACAACGGCAGTCATAAAAGTGCAACTTAAATAGATTAAGCTCCCTGAAAATACGACTAATCTTGGAGAGCGCCTCTATGGCCACAGTATTTTCCGGTACATGGAAAAAAAGTAACCAACCCTTAATGTTGAAGTTAGATCAATTATCGCAAGTTTTACAAAACGAATTTGAAATTGAAATTTCTCCAGCAAAAATGCTAGTAGACGAAGACTACCGCAACCTTGTCATTGATGAGATTTCACAATTACAACATCACGACGTAAATAACATTATTAATTGGTTAAGTAATGCGCCAGTTACCTCATCAGCAAAGACGGATACTGAACAGGTTAAAGTGAAAAAGTTACCTAACCTATTACTCATTCTTGGCTTGAGCATGGTTGTTGTTGCAAGCCTATACTGGTATTTCATCCAGCAAAGCTTAGAACAAACCCCTAGCGTTAACGACACACCAATAAAAGTGGCGGTACAAAAAGAAACAGCAACAGCTGAAACCATCACCGCACCAACCATGACAGAGGCGCAAAATTTAGCGAGCAAAACAAGACAAACAGCCAATGCACTACCTAAACGAAAGATGGCGTTTCGACTTCACGGCTCAAATACAATCGGCGAAAAACTTGCTCCGATGCTGCTAGAGGGTTTTTTACAACAGCAAGGCATCAATGAATTTAGTTGGAATAAAAGCGCACCACTTGAGCGCGTTTTGCATTACAGCCATGAAGGGCAAGAATATGCTATTGAATTAAAATCACATGGCTCTAGCACTGCATTTTCAGCACTAAATCAAAGTAAAGCCGATATTGGTATGTCTTCACGTCGCATTAAACAAAGTGAAGCGAAGGGATTAGCTAACAAGGTTGGCAATTTAAACAAACTGGGCAATGAACATATTATTGGTTTAGATGGACTTGCTGTGATTGTGAATCAAAATAATCAAGTAAAGCAGCTATCAAGTAAAACACTCGCCAAGATATTCTCTGGGGAAGTCACTAACTGGTCACAAATTGGTGGCGCTTCTTTACCTATCAAACTTTATGCTAGAGATCAGCACTCAGGCACATGGGATACTTTTAAAAGTTTAGTGCTGAAGAAGTATGACAAAAAATTATCACAACAAGCTATTCGCCTTGAGTCGAGCTCTGAGCTTTCAACGCAAGTATCACAAAACGAAGCGGCTATCGGTTTTATCGGCCTTAATTATGTTCTACACAATAAAGCCTTAGCCATTTCAGAAAGCGCCGACACCGGAGCTATCTTTCCTACACGCTTTACTGTCAGCACTGAAGATTACGCCTTAGCCCGTCGACTGTATTTTTATACTCCAACATCAGCCTCTACACTGGTCAAAGATTTTGCTCAATATGCACTATCAACTTCTGGTCAAAAGATTGTCGCCAGTGCAGGGTTAATTTCACAAAACATTAAATTAGAGCAAGTTTACCCAATTGCGCAAGCACCTAAGAAGTATCAGCAGTATGCGAAAGAAGCGAAGCGACTTTCATTAAACTTCAGGTTTGACTACGCAACAAAAGATTTAGATAACAAAGGTAAACGAGATTTACAGCGTTTGATTGATTTCATGGAAGATCACCAAAATCGCCGCGTGGTGTTAATGGGCTTTTCTGACAGTATTGGCGCAAAAACTAAGAATAACCAGCTATCTTTTAAACGAGCAAAATCTGTTGAACTAGCCCTAACATCACGCGGTATTCCTGTACTCGCCGTTGAAGCGATGGGAGAAGCGCTTCCGATAGCAAACAACAATACTGAAGCAGGTAGGAAGCGGAATCGCCGGGTAGAAGTATGGCTACTATAAGTTTTTGAAATAAGAGACAGCATTAATAATTCTGCAATATTTCAATGTTAATATTTGATAGTCGGCTTTTTAAAGGAATCAAAAAAGGAAAGAAAATGTTCAATTTATTATCTAATCAAACGAGTTTACTAGCAGTACTTAGCAAATCTTCAAAGACTGACTTTGAGGTGATTAATAATAATTTACAGCTGACTATCAAATTACTTAGCCGCCCAGCTAATGAGCTACTAGCTCACCGTAAAGAAAATGGTAGCATATTGACACAACGCGATGCTGATATAACGCCATTAAGCAATATGCAAATGCAACAATTAACACTAGAACAGCTGCTTGTTGAGCAAGGTTATTTGTTGTGTGCAATAAATAGTTTGTGTTTAACTGAAGCAATTATCGTACGAGATAACTTTATTAACTGTCTCGAAATAATGGAAACTGAAATAGCTTTGCCCGAAGGTAAACGATCAAATAATATCTCTTATCAACAAAATGAAACCCTCGTTGAAAAAAGCAATGTTGCCCCGATTTACTTATCGCAGATTAAACAAAAGCTAGCAAAAGCGCTTACTGCTAAAGAAGAGAAACGTCAGCAAGTCAAAGCGAAACTCAATGCATTATCTAGTGATAATGTCAGCCAAATAAAGCCAAACAAAGTACAAGAAGTGTCATAGGCCAGCAACACTAAAGTGCTAAGCTTTTAAAATCATTACCCTATCTTCTATTAATACACAGTTTACTTCTAAAGCAGCGGTTATTTAATTGCTGCGTTGGTAATTTTCAGCACTTTATTTAATGTTGCTTTGCCTTGCTTTGGGTCACCGTAGCCAATAAATTTGTAATATTTATGCCAAAGTGCTCTTGTTGCATTGACCCATTTAGACTTATCCTGCAAATCTAATATTTGCATATTGTGGCTTAGTAACACATCCTTAAATGTACTTGTTCTTTCATGTTGCCATTGCCACTCAAACTCTGAAGCTTCTTTACCCGCTTTTAATACAACCTGCTGTAAATCTTTAGGTAGGCGCTGAAAAAACTCCTCATTGATTAACATAGGTCCAACCCATAAAAATGGACCATTATTGGTGACATATTTCTGTTTTGCATTCCAAAACTTTGAATCAACGATGACTGAATATGGGTTTTCTTGACCTTCTACCACTCCACTTTCAAGCGCCGAAAATGTATCAGACCAATTTAATGGCACAACTTCTGCGCCTAACGCAATATAGGTATCTCTCATAAGACGATTCCGTGGTGTTCGAATATTCATCCCCTTTATATCCTGCAATGTTTTTACTGGCTTAGTAGAAGTGGTTAAATGCCTAAACCCGCCAATAAGCCAGCCTATCGCTCGAACATTATGCTTTTCAGCCAGAACCTCATTCACCTCCTCCATCATAAAGCTACTTTTAAACAATCGAATGGCGGATTCTTTATCGCGGAAAATATAAGGCAACATTAAAAACTCTAAGATACTTGCTTGCAGAGAAGCGTTGCCTGATGCTAATACCGTTATATGTAAGCGCTGGTGACTGTTCATCACCATAGTCATATTATCTTCTTCACCCATAATGGCAGGGAAGCTTTCATTGCCCCTAAAATGAATTTCAGCCACCAACTGATTATTGGAATACTTGGCAATTAACTCGCCAAACTTTTTTAGGGCGACAACATGTAAAGAGCTTTCAGTGTTATCTGTACTACAGATTATTTTGATAGGGGCTGATATCACAGAGAAAGAGGAAATAACTAAAGAGCTAAGGAATAGGTAATATTTAATCATTTAGCCTCCATCTATAACAAACAAGCTAATTTAAAATACTGGTAGTGATAATCACTTGGAGCCTACTTTTCAAGTATAGTAAGTTATTTCATCATCACACAAATAGCTTACAACATAAATCAATAAAACCTTGATATACGCCTATTCAATACGAAATTCATTAAGGTTTCTCTCTCAATAAATTACCATAATAGAGAACAAAAACTTAATAAACTCACAGTAGTCCTCCTTCCCCCCTATATTCCTTGTAAAAAACTCATAAAAAAACCTGCCGAAGCAGGTTTAAACTAGGTAATCAAGGTTTGGCGTTTATCACATGATAGTGCCAAAGCTTTAGCTATTTAGTAAAGCGTCTACCGGCAAAAATAAATATTGCTAAACCGAAGATTGCTACCGAAGATGGCTCTGGTACGTCAACAGCTTTAATTGCTACGGTAAAGTAAACGTCTTGGAGGCTAGATACTGAAGAGCTCCAGATCCATTGTGCTGAGCTATCAACACCTGATTGAAATCCCCATGGACTTACACCATTAATGCCGTAACCTGTTGCTGTGGTATAGCCACCCCAACCTGAGTTACTTACAGACCAATCTACGGTATTCGTTGTAATACTATCTAAGCCATTCGCAAAAACATGCTCACTGCCATCAAGACTAAAATCACCTAAAAAAGCAGCCGGACCATAATCATTACTTGCCTTGATATGTAAAAAGTAATCAACACCTGTAGTTAAATTTGCTGAAAAAGAATCTGTTACTTGCCAACCATAATATGAAGAAACATCAACGCCTTGAGTATTATCATCTGTACTGATGTAAACAGTGTGCTTGTTATCAACATTTAAATTACCTTCAATCAATCCAGCTGTTGCCGTTGAAGTAATAATCAATGCTGATAGTGCTAAAGTAGCTAACATAACTTTCAATTTCATTTGTTTTTTCCTGCTAATTGTAAAATTTTTCAAAAACTTTAATTAATACTAAGCAAAAAACAGTCCAACAAATAATACGCTTTATTATCAATGCACTAGAAATCTTCCAAAAAACTAAGTGCAAACACTGTAAAATTAATCGACATATTTTCAGAGTGTTACGTCTATTTATGTAAACCAATAGCCAATGAGCTAAATGACTGATAACTAGGTGCCACCTTTTAATGCGGAGCTTGGCCTTATACCGGATAGCAAAAAGCTCACCGAAGTGAGCTTTATCAAGTATGTGCTAAAAGCGTTAAATGCTTTATGCGCAGAGTAAATTGATTATGACAAGACGCCTTGAGCGACGCATAGTCTTTCTTATGCGAGCCGAAAGGCAACGCGATAAGAATCAATTTAATCAAGCATAAATTACATCATACCGCCCATGCCGCCCATACCACCCATTCCGCCCATATCAGGCATAGCAGGAGCAGCTGCATCTTGAGGAGCATCGGTCACCATAGCTTCAGTCGTTAGCATTAAACCCGCAACAGAAGCCGCAAATTGTAATGCTGAACGGGTAACTTTAGTTGGGTCAAGAATACCCATTGCAATCATATCGCCGTAAGTACTGTTGCCAGCATTGTAACCATAGTTACCTTCACCGTTACGTACTTCGTTAAGTACTACTGATGATTCATCACCACAGTTAGAAACGATTTGACGAAGTGGTGCTTCCATCGCACGAATAGCAACATTAACACCATGAGTTTGGTCTTCGTTAGCACCTTCAAGGTCTTTAATTGCTTCAGCTGCGCGTACTAATGCAGTACCACCACCGGCAACAACACCTTCTTCAACCGCTGCGCGAGTTGCATGTAATGCATCTTCAACACGGGCTTTTTTCTCTTTCATTTCAACTTCAGTTGCTGCGCCAACTTTAATTACTGCAACACCGCCAGCAAGTTTCGCTAAACGCTCTTGCAGTTTTTCTTTGTCGTAATCTGAAGATGAATCTTCAATTTGACCACGAATTTGCGCAACACGTGCTTGGATGTCAGCTTCTTCGCCAATACCGTCAATGATAGTCGTGTTGTCTTTAGAGATGATTACACGCTTAGCTTGACCAAGGTCTTCTAACGTTGCTTTTTCAAGCTCCATACCAATTTCTTCAGAAATAACGGTACCTGCAGTTAAGGTAGCGACGTCTTGTAGCATTGCTTTACGACGGTCGCCAAAACCTGGTGCTTTAACCGCAGCAACTTTAACGATACCGCGCATGTTGTTAACAACTAATGTTGCTAGGGCTTCACCTTCAACATCTTCAGCAATAATAAGTAGTGGCTTACCTGCTTTAGCAACGCCTTCAAGCGTAGTTAATAATTCACGAATGTTAGAAACTTTTTTATCAACTAAAAGGATGAATGGGCTTTCCATTTCAACCGTGCCGTTCTCTTGGTTGTTGATAAAGTATGGAGAAAGGTAACCACGGTCGAACTGCATACCTTCAACTACATCTAACTCATCCGTTAATGCTTGACCTTCTTCAACAGTAATAACACCTTCAGTGCCTACTTTGTCCATTGCTGTTGCAATGATTTGACCAACAGTTTCATCAGAGTTCGCTGAGATAGTACCAACTTGCTCAATGGCTTTGTTATCAGTAACTGGCGTTGATGCGTCTTTTAATGAAGCAACAGCAGCAATAACTGCTTTATCAATACCGCGCTTAAGATCCATTGGGTTCATGCCCGCAGCGATTGATTTTAAACCTTCGTTTACGATAGCTTGCGCTAATACTGTAGCGGTTGTAGTACCGTCACCAGCTTCATCATTGGCTTTAGAAGCAACTTCTTTCACCATTTGTGCGCCCATGTTTTCAAACTTGTCTTCAAGTTCGATTTCTTTAGCAACACTCACACCATCTTTAGTGATTGTTGGACCACCAAAAGATTTGTCTAATACAACGTTACGACCTTTAGGGCCTAAAGTTACCTTTACCGCGTCAGCTAAAACATTAACGCCTTTAAGCATTTTTACGCGTGCGTCATTTCCAAATAATACGTCTTTTGCAGCCATGTTATTTATTCCTATAATTTTGTTTATTCAATAATAATAATATGTTTTAAAGCTCTGCACTCAAGTAAAACTTTATTAAGCTAATATACTCAAGAGCAAAGCAGAAGCACGGAGCTGACGCATGTCAGTGAGTACTTCTAATGCCGCTATTGTGTCTAATAGCGACATGAAAATTTCTGCGACTATTCTACGATCGCTAAAATGTCAGACTCTGAAAGAATAAGTACTTCTTCACCGTCAATCTTTTCAGTTTTAACGCCGTAACCTTCAGAGAAGATCACTTGATCGCCAACTTTTACGTCTAGAGCACGAACTTCGCCACTTTCTAAGATGCGGCCATTACCTACTGCGATAACTTCACCACGAGTCGACTTTTCAGCTGCACTACCCGTTAAGACAATACCGCCAGCAGACTTTGATTCTACTTCTTTACGTTTAACAATTACACGATCATGTAGTGGACGAATGCTCATTAATTCTCTCCTGAGTTTACTTATTTAATTAGTAAATAATTTAGTTATTTTACCAGTCACACCCAGTGACTAGCGATAGTTGTTATAAGAAATGGGGATAAAAAAAGCTGACACAAGGTCAGCTTTCGTTTTTTTTATGCTTTATCAGTAAGTCCCCAATAAAATTAGCTAATCATAACTAATCTTTACGTTGAAACTCGCCTTCTAAGGTTTCACCCTCATGATGAGAGATAGGCTTACTTTCTTGAGTAAAGCTTTGCTCTTGTGGTTCATGTTGATATACATTGCCATGTGATGAGTGGCTATAAGTGGCCCCCGCAGCAAATTGATTCACCTTAATATGCTTTTGTACCTGACTAGCAATCGCGGCACGCACACTTGGGATCAGTAGTGATAAACCAAAAATGTCTGTTACAAAGCCTGGCGTTACCAATAGAACCCCAGCAACAAGTAACATCAAGCCAGTAACAATTTCACTTGATGGCATTTCACCTTGTGCCATTTTAGTTTGCACTGTTTGCATGGTTGCTAAACCTTGCTGACGTACATATTTAGCACCAAGCCATGCACTTAAGATAACAATAGCAACCGTTGGCCAAACACCAAGTAAGGCGCCTACTTGCATAATGACGGTAATTTCAATAATAGGGATAATGATAAAAAGTAAAAACAAAAGTTGAAACATAATAATTCCTTATATTCTATGAAACTTATATTGGGCTACTCTGGTCTTTTTCAAGGTGCGTTACCTAGAAGTTGATAAGCATCAAATGTGTTATCAATATTAGCCTTAAGTTTTCTTTAACACTCAGGCTATAATACCAGCAAGTTTAAATCAGGTAGGTAACAAAATTGTATCAATTAGTATTAACAACGTGTCCTGATGAAACCGTGGCTAAAGATATTGCAAAGCACTTGGTTACAGAAAAGCTTGCCGCTTGCGTTAATATAATTGCTAACATCACCTCGGTTTATACTTGGCAAGAGCAATGACAATGCGATAGTGAAGTGCAGCTAGTTATTAAAACCGAAGCAAGTAGCTTTATTAAGTTAAATGAACGAATAAACCAATTACACCCGTATGACGTGGTAGAAGTTGTTGCCTTGAATATCCAGCAAGGCGATAAACAGTATTTAAACTGGATCTCTAACTCTTTGAAGTAGGCTTAATGAAAAATTTACTTTCCCTATGCTTAATAATGTTTGCAGTCTTTAGCTTTTCAGCAGTAAAGGCGCAAGAAAAGGCATCCGTTTTTGATGTTTCTAGCGCGAGCCTGTTTAGTAATGATGATGAGTTTTTAAAGGTTGATGAAGCTTTTATTTTCAATTTCTATCAAAACGGTAGTCAGTTACAAGTTAGTTTCGAGATTGCAGAGGGATATTACCTCTATCGCCACCAGTTCAAATTTAAAAGTAAAACGGTCACTTTCACGCCAGTGGATTTACCCGTAGGTATCGATCATGAAGATGAGTTTTTTGGCGTACAAAAGGTATTTATTGAACCGTTAAACTTCGCCATCGACATTGAACAAGCAAATGATGGCGATAGCATAAAAATTACCTACCAAGGCTGTGCTGAAAAAGGCTTATGTTATCCGCCAACAAGTAAAGTTGTGCAATTAAGCAAGGTGGATAGTGCTGTTATTGCCGCCACTAAGGCTAGCTCCGCTAACAATGTAGTAAATAGTTCATCACTGGCTGAGCAAGCAAGTGCATCAAAAAGTGAACAGCACCAGTTATTAGATATGCTAAAGCAAGAAAGTCTATTGCTGACGCTTATCGCCTTTTTTATTGGCGGTTTACTACTGTCTTTCACCCCATGTGTCTTTCCAATGTACCCAATTTTGACGGGGATTATTGTTGGGCAAGGTAAACAAAAGACACCATTAACCACCAAAAGAGCATTCACCTTGTCGTTTATCTACGTGCAAGGTATGGCGGTAACCTATACCCTACTTGGTATTGTGGTCGCCTTAGCGGGTGCAAAATTTCAAGCAGCATTTCAACACCCAATCGTACTGATTAGTTTAAGTGTGCTATTTATTTTCCTCGCGCTATCCATGTTTGGCCTCTTCAATTTAGCGCTTCCTGCTAGTTGGCAAAATAAGCTCAATAATATCAGTAATCAACAAAAAGGCGGCTCAATCACTGGCGTGATGATGATGGGCGTGATCTCAGGTTTGGTTGCTTCCCCTTGTACAACAGCGCCATTAACAGGGGCCCTACTTTATATTTCTCAAACCGGAGATGTCGTGCTCGGCGCTTCAGCTTTGTACGCGTTAAGCTTAGGTATGGGCTTACCATTATTAATATTAGGTAGCTCTGGCGGAAAATTATTACCTAAAGCCGGTGCTTGGATGAATGTCATTAAGAATATATTTGGCTTATTACTGCTTGCAGTACCAATCTTCCTTCTTGAGCGCTTTATCCCTGAAGTCGCTAGCCAAGCGTTATGGGCATTACTTATCCTAGCCAGTGCCACGTATTTGTACGTGACAAATCAGGCTCATGTGGCTGAAAAAAATAGCGCCCAAGCTTATGGATTTTGGTATGGCTTGAGAACTTTATTAATATTATTGATGTTTTTCTTTGGCGGTAATCTACTTTCTCAATTGATCATGCCAACAAACCATGCGGCGTTAAGCGATACTCAACACCCTGCATTTAAGCAAGTGACCACCTTAACGCAACTGAATACCGAAGTCGCACAAGCCAATAAGCAAGGCAAAACGGTTATGGTAGATTTATACGCTGATTGGTGTATTGCCTGTAAAGAGTTTGAAAAATATACTTTTGTTGATAAAGGTGTACAGCAAGCATTAAGTAATAGTGTTTGGCTACAAATTGATATGACTGAGTTTGATTCAAAGGACAATGCGGAGTTAGTAAAGCATTTTAATATCTTAGGCTTACCTTCTATTTTATTTTTCGACTTGCAAGGTAATGAACTCGCCAAACAACGTACTACTGGCTTTATGAGCGCGAGTGAATTTACAACACACCTCCAAACGATATTTTAACTTGAATATCAATAAGTCACTTTATACCCGTTACCATTCAATATGCATGTTTCAGAGCGGTTGAGCG
>CAJXPG010000132.1 GCA_913057925.1 uncultured Colwellia sp.
GTATTTCCGTTTACGACATACGTATTGAAAACGAAGAAGTACAACTTTATTTATAAGGCTTTATCTGTAGTTTAACTTTTTGTTAAAGTGTATGTATTGAAAGGTTATCGCTAGTGTCTAGCGGTAACCTTTTTTGTTGAGGGCATACACTCTGTTTAATTGTTCGGTTCAAAGAAGTGATTAAAGTTATCTTGCAATTTTTCGAAATATTGCCCAACTTGCAAACCGTCAACCAATGCATGGTGTACCTCTACTGATACTGGCATCACCATTTCATTGTGAATAGCTTTGTATTTACCTATCACTATTCGTGGTATTGAGTCGTGTTGTCTTTGTTTTTGAGCATGAGAGAAACTGGTAAAATGAAGCCAAGGTAAAACAGAACAGAAGATTTTATTTCCTTGGCTATTTGTTGGTTTTAATGTTTTATAACCTTTCTTAATTTTAGTTAATTGCTGCTCTGCGTATTGGTAAAATAAGTCAAAGTTACTGCAGCAGCCAAATTCACCAAAACTAAAACTTTCGTCATTATTGAGCACTGTACAACTGACTTCTAACTCATCATGTACATCAATTTCATTGTTGTTTATACGAAATCTAAATGCTTCTATTTGATTCGCTGTATATCCGAGCAGAAATAAAGAGCAAATGAAGAAGGAACGCTGATTCTCCTTACAGAAATTAAGCGTTTTAGTGACATCAATGGTTGCACATACATTGAAGAAGGGTTGTTCAAAAGTAGTATAAAAGTTAAAGTGCTCCTTTCTATACCAAGTATCGATATTAATTTTTTTCATGTCGCACAACAATGTATTTGTAAAGGAAACATACTAACACATACCTCAATTACTAGACGTGAATCCGTTTACCTATTCATCTTTGGTTCTTCAGTTTTAAGTTCGCGTTCTTTGATTATCTTGTTTTTTTGGCCTGAGCAATAAAATCGTTTAAGTAATTTATATCTTGCTCATCTTTACGAATGCCGATAAAAATTTGCTTACTAATGCCTTGCTCGCCAAAACGAATACTCTTGATCGGCATTGATTTAGCATATTCATCGACTAACCAGCCTGGTAATGCGCAAACACCACGACCAGCAGCTACCATTTGCAGCATGATTTCTGTGGTTTCAATATTTTTATGTTTTTTAACGGAGCATTTTGCCGGGTTAAGGAATTGACTAAAAATATCGAGTCTTTCTGGTTCAACAGGGTAACTAAGCAGTACTTCATCGCTGAGCTGTTCAGGTAAAACAAAATCTTGTTGTGCCAGTTGATGCGAAGCGGAAACCACCAGTCTATGTTCATAATCAAAAACGGGAATGTATTTTATTTTAGGCTTAAACAGTGGATCAGGGGTAATGAGCACATCAATTTCATAGCTAAGTAATGCCCCTAAAGCGCCAAACTGGAATTCTTGTTTAACATCCATATCAATATCAGGCCATTGCTGTAAATAAGGTTGAATGACTCTAAGTAACCATTGATAGCAAGGGTGACATTCCATGCCGATGCGAAGCGCTCCAGCTTCACCTTTTGCTATTTGATTCAGTAATAACTCGGTGTGTGAAAATTGTGGAAGTATTCTATTAGCCAGTGTTTGAATACGCTCACCTGCAGCGGTAAGGCGAAGATTTCGACCTTCTTTTTTCCATATCTGCGTGGCAAGCTGACCTTCTAATTTTTTGATACTGTGACTTAACGCGGATTGAGACAGGTATAAAGAATCAGCGGCCTTAGTAAGGGTTCCATGCTCTTTTATTGCGGTCAGTATTTCTAAATGGATCCTTTCTAACACCGGTTAACTCCTGTTTTTCAGTTTTAATTATGAGCTGTGTTCATTGATTGGTGAAATTATACCATTTTTATTCATCAATCAAGTTGTCTGCTATTGGGATTGGAGCAAAGGTTATAGGTAAAGTTGCGCTAACATACGTAACCCGGTAAACAGCAATACCAAGGCAAAGATTTTTTTCAATTTTGCCGCATCTAATTTTGCTGCCAGTGATGCACCAACGGGTGCGAATATTACCGTTAGCGGCACAATACAAATGAAGCCAAACAGGTTGACTAAACCAAATGTACCAGCGGGAGCATCAATTGGTGTACTGCCCAAAATCATCATAGTGAGCGCCCCCGGCAACGAAATGATTAAGCCTATTGCGGCGGCTGTGCCAATCGCTTTGTGGGTAGGATAGTTATATAACGTGAGCAGAGGCACTGAAATAGTGCCGCCGCCTATGCCCACCATGGCGCTAAAAAAACCAATGCAGCTGCCCATAACTGTTTGTCCTGCGGTATTTGGCAATTTTGGATATAGCGCAGACTTCCCTGTTCTAAATAACATGTTTAATGCAGATAAGGTCGCTATCACGCCAAATAGTATTGTCAGTAATGTGCCTTCAACGCGAGTTACTAACCAACTACCAGCCAATACCCCGATGAGAATAAAGACAGACCAACGCTTGAGCAGCTCGAAATCAACATTGCCTTTTTTATTATGGGAGCGAATTGAGCTAATAGATGTGGGTACTATTGTCGCCAGTGACGTTGCCGTAGCAACCAGCATGGCAGACTCAGGTGATACACCGAAGCTTTGAAACAAGAAAAATAGCACAGGCACGATAACGATACCGCCACCCACGCCTAATAAGCCGGCTAAAATTCCTGCGAATACACCCGTGGCAACCAATGCCAATAACGTTGGGATATTATTGGTTATAAATTCAATGACATTCATTAACAACTACTTATATGTTTAATTTCTATGTTCTATTTTAAAGCGACGATAAAGCCTCTGCTAGCAACTTAAGCAGCAAGTTCTCTGCGGACAATTGCTGCTCCAGCACTTAATGCATTAAGTTTATCCCTTGCTACTTGCTGTGATAAAGGTGCCATACCGCAGTTAGTGCACGGATAGAGTTTATCTGCGTCAACAAACTGCAGTGCTTTTCGTAACGTATCAGCAACTTCTTCAGGTGTTTCGATGGTATCAGTTGCGACATCAATGGCGCCAACCATGACTTTTTTACCGCGAATAAGTTCAAGCAGCTCAATGGGCACGTGAGAATTGTGACACTCTAGCGAGATAATATCGATATTCGATTGTTGCAATTTTGGAAATGCTTCTTCATATTGTCGCCATTCACTTCCTAAGGTTTTCTTCCAATCTGTATTGGCTTTAATGCCATAACCATAACAAATGTGCACCGCTGTTTCGCATTTTAGCCCTTCGATGGCGCGTTCTAAACAAGCAATGCCCCATTCATTTACTTCATCAAAAAACACATTAAAGGCAGGTTCATCAAATTGAATGATATCAACCCCAGCGGCCTCTAATTCTTTGGCTTCTTGATTGAGAATTTTGGCGAATTCCCAAGCGAGTTTCTCACGACTTTTATAATGATCATCATAAAGTGTATCTATCATGGTCATAGGACCTGGTAGCGCCCACTTTATCGGTTGTTTGGTTTGCGTACGTAAAAACTTAGCATCTTCAACAAAAACAGGACGTTGACGTGAAACTGCACCAACAACAGTAGGCACACTGGCATCATATCGATCACGAATTTTAACGGTTTTACGTTTTTCAAAATCAACACCGTTGAGGTTTTCAATAAAGGTAGTGACAAAGTGTTGGCGAGTTTGCTCACCATCACTAACAATATCAATGCCCGCTTGATTCTGATCTTGTAGCGACAATCGTAAAGCATCTTGTTTGCCAGCGATTAACTCGTTATCTTGCAATTTCCAAGGTGACCAAAGTGTTTCCGGCTCTGCAAGCCAAGCAGGTTTAGGTAAACTGCCTGCTGTTGAAGTGGGTAATAGTGTTTTAGGGTAATTCGTTTTCATGTGGGTATTGCCGTCTTTTCAAATTCATTGTTAAGTTAGCGACTAAAAGCTAGTCGCTACTGGTTTCGTAAGTAGAGTAACTGTTACGCGTAGTTATTAAGCGTAAGCAGCAGACCATTGCTCAAGCACGGTTTGATAAGGCTTGATAAAATGTTCTTCAGCAAATTTTCCTTGCTCATTGGCTAATTGACTACGCTCTTCACGGTCGTAAACAATTTGCGTTAAAGAATGATCTAAGTTCTTTAAATTTGGCTGATACGACTTGCCTGCAACGGCATTGGCATTATAAATTTCCGGGCGATAAATCTTTTGAAAAGTCTCCATGGTACTGATGGTACTTATCAGCTCAAGACTGCTGTAATCATTAAGTAAGTCACCAAAGAAATAAAATGCCAAAGGCGCAACACTGTTTGGTGGCATAAAATAACGAACCTGCAGGCCCATTTTCTTGAAATATTGCTCGGTTAAAGACGATTCATTTGGTAGGTATTCAACGCCTAATACCGGGTGCTGGTTTTCGGTTCTTTGATAAACTTTGTTATCTGAAACACTTAGGCATATTACCGGTGGCTTGTTAAAGTTTTCTTGATAGTCAGTTGAATTAACAAACGTTTTAAATAGGTTGCCATGCAACACACCAAAATCATCTGGAATACTAAACGAGGTTTGATTTTTATTATGCTCAGAAAGCAATACGCTAAAATCATAATCTCGCACATAAGAAGAAAAATTGTTACCAACAATGCCTTCAATGCGTTGGTTAGTTTTATGATCAATAATATTGGTTTTTAATACTTCAATGGATGGAAATGATTGACCACGACCTTCAATATCCATATCAATCGAAACAATTTCAAGTTCAACAGAGTAGCGATCACCGTTAGGGTTATCCCAATGCGCCAAAGCATTAAAGCTATTGTCGATCATTTTTAAAGCCTTGCGTAAATTCTGCTGGCGATTCTCGCCTCGGGCTAAATTAGCAAAGTTGGTGGTAATACGTGTGCTGTCTGACGGATGATAGTTTTCATCAAGACAAATGTTGTTGATGTTAAATTTAAAAGCGTTATTCATGATGATCTGATATCCAATGTTTGGTGATAAACCTAGCTTCATAAGAGCCTAGTGTTAAGCGTTGGAGTATTTATACGTGCTTCATGTCATGAATAAAAATGGTTATATTTCATTAATATATGAGTATCACTCATGTATTGATTTTTTGAGGATAATTTTCCTGCTAACTTATAAGGAGTTTATCGTCGATTGACAGTATTTAAATCCAATCGACTGCGGTAAGTTTTAACTACAGCACAGCTAAGTTATGGGGGATTGGTAAAAATATTTCACATAAAAATGAGTTGTTTGGATAAAATAACTCAAGAATTTTTATGAGTGGTAGTGAATGCTATTTATTAACAAATCACACACTTTTCATTATTGAGTTTACAGTAAGCTATTTATGCATAGAGTGATTACTTTTGACCCATTTTTGTTGTTGAATGCCGTTGACATCTTTCCATTTAAAAAGATATTGCCCTTTGTGCCCTGTTTGGGCTGTACGATCTGATGCGTTTACCCCCAATTCTCTTCCGCCAACTTGCGACAATCCAAGGGATTGGCAACAGAGCCAATGAAAATCTAATTTATCGCCGTAAGCAGCTGTACAGTCAGCCATAACCTCACTTAACGAACGACGTGTTTTCGGAGCTACAGGTAAAGTATGCAAGATGTACGGAGAAACTCCGCCACCCCACGTATAAGCGTTATTTACTTGCCCTTGGGTGAGTGATGATATTTGCAAATTTGGAACGGTTTTAAATGCGCCATGCTCTGATTCCGTTTTCGTATAAGTACCCGCCATAATTTGTTTTACCATTGTGGCATTTAGCAATTTGGCAAAGTGAGTATAAAAGGTAAGTGAGCAATTGGCAGGGACTTTTGTATAACCCATTGAAGGTTTCCAGCCACCGTGTCCATGAAGATAAATGGTTGTCATAATTATATTCCTTGTAGATAATTATTGGTCTACATAAGCATAATTCACGTGCAAAGATGGTACAAGATAAAAAGTCAGTTATAAAAATAATCGCAAAGATTTGCCCATGTCAGTCTATATACTACATAAGGTTTAGGGTAACAGTTATAAGCAGTTATTTTACCTATTCACTTTCACAATTTACCTACTTGGAGGCTATTACCATTAGAGCCTTCTTGTCTTTTTTCATCTTTTAGTTTTTAACTCTGATAGAGCCAACATACTAAGTGGTGTTTGAGTTGTTCTTAATTTAACGAGCTTCTACTGTCTTTTTGGTAATATAACTCAGCGGCTAATTTACTTGCCAAAGTACGATAAAGCTCAGCGATATCAGATTGTGGGTCTTGCTGTTGAATTGAGCTGCCATCATCAGCACATTGCCGTATGTTAATATTCAGTGGTAATTGTCCTAATAAAGGTATCGCCTTAGCTTGGGCTAATGCCTCACCACCATGTTCACCAAAGAGTGGCGATTTACTCTGACATTTTGGGCAAACGTGATAACTCATATTTTCAATTAACCCCAAAACGGGCATGTTAACTTGTTCAAACATATTGATGCCTTTAGTGGCATCAATCAGTGCGATATCTTGTGGTGTGGTAACGATTACTGAAACAACCGCTTCAATTTTTTGCGCTAAGGTTAATTGGATATCGCCAGTACCTGGTGGCATATCAATAAGTAAGTAATCAATTCCACCCCAAAGGGTTTCTTTAAGCATTTGTTCAAAGGCTGAACTTGCTAAGGCACCACGCCATATTTTAGCATCTTGGCCATCAGCTAAAAATCCAGTCGACATCGCCTCAATGCCATTTTTAGTAACAGGTTCAAGATTAATGCCATTCGGTGAGCGCGGGTGAGAGCCTTCTAGTCCCAACATTTTTGGTAGTGAAGGACCATAAACATCGGCATCTAAAATGCCAACACTGGCCCCTTGTGCTTGTAAAGCATACGCTAGGTTAACTGTTGTGGTTGACTTGCCAACGCCACCTTTACCGGAAGAAATAACGATAATGTTTTTGATGCCGTCATACGAGTGCATAAAAACAGGGAATATATTGATAGTTATCTCTACTGATACAGAGCTTTGCTTGTTGGCCGATATAAATGTTTGCTGTACATGTTCAGTTATTGTTTGATATTCACTTTGACATGGAAAAGGCAAAGTAAAAGTCACGACAATATTGCCTTTCTTTTTACTTATGTTGAGCTTACTGGCAACAGCTAAAACACCTGCTGGAAATAACTCATTTTGGTAATCAGCTAATGCTTGATGCACTAAGCTTTCATCTTGCTTAGGAACTTTATTAAATCTAAACCAATTGCGAAATACCGTCTTCCTAAACATAAGTTTCCTCACAAATAGTTGCTGAATTAATTAACTTGAGGATCTTGGGTTCTTGGGTACCATTTCCACCATTGTTGCACACCTTCTTGGGCTTTCGAATCTTCTGGCTTTTTAGTTTGATAAATATCCCATGTCACTAAATAATCAGGATCTTTAATCTTTACCTGTTCATGACTGGTATGGAACTCACCTTTAGGAGCGGTAAACCAGCAAGATAGTGTCGCTGGAATAATAAAATTAGCGTCTTTTTTCTGGTCATCTTTATTATCAGATAATAGCTTGATGGTAATGCCCATTTCAGCATCAACAGCGGTCACTGTGCCTGCTAATAATTGTTTTTTCAGCTCTTTACCATCGATATCGAAATAGCTTAAGCCGATTAAACAAGTCTTTTGTAAGGTATCTTCTAGTGTTTTTAACATCTATTCATCATTCTTTTCTATTAGGTATGTTGTCCTTAAGTGTTGCTGCGAGAACAAGCAAGACGCGTAAACCCATCCATGGGGCTCTGCACAAGCATCCTTGCTTGTGAAGCTTGTTTTATCTCATCAGGAACACTTAATAACAATAGGTAGGAATATAGCCTACAAGTTAATAGTTAATGCGCTAGCGGAGCAACACCAGTCGCCGGGTTATCCGCTAAACCAATATCACGAGCATGTTGTTCAAACGCTTTGTTTTTCCAGAAAAATGCTCCTGGCATAGTGGTCGGAATGACTAAAATATAAAACAAGGCGCGACCTATGGCAGCCGTGAAGCAGTTAATTAATGCTAATGCTACCCAAACTAATAATAACGCAGACTCGTGGTAACCAAGTAAGTTTAAAGTTAATAAACTAATACCGGCAACAATATTAAGTGCTAATAACCAGTTACGGAAAAGGTAGGTTTTGCCAAACGTCGTACATTGAATGTAATGCGCTGCACCACCTTCGTTTTCGCTACGGTTTAAGTCACTATTATGTTTAAGTAAACCTAATGCTTCGATGATCATACCAACAACAAAAGCACTGCTAAAAACCAAACTTGCTTGCTGAACAAGTGCAGCTTCTGCTTGTGTTATTAATAACGTTGATATCACTATCACGCCACCTACAAAGGCACCCAAAGATAAGCTATTGCCGACAAATGACGTTGCTGTTTGTAGGTGATTCCAAAATGGACGTGCTTTAATTTGATAACATTTATTCATATAGAATAAACCACCACAACCGCCAACAATGGCAAATATTCCTGCCGATTTCACTAAAATGTCCAAAGGTAGGCCTTGGGTTAAGTTAGCTAAGTCTAAACCGACGTTGCTAGCGAGAAAACCGACAACCCAGTCATTACTTGGTAGCGAGAATAATGCGGTTAAACCACAACCGGCTGAAAATAAGGCTAAACCTAAACCTTCTCTTGCCATAGGTGAATAACGTAAGTTATTAAAACCACGGTAAAAACGCATTGGTTTACCTAAATGGGTGACACTCATTAATAAAGCAAACGTGGTCATGACTAATGCGATTACCGTTAGTGGTAAAAACATATCAGAAGAGACAAAAGTGCTCAGTGCTTCTATGCCCAATAAAGCGCCTAAGAAGGTAATTAAAAATACCCCAAGCGCGGCTTGTGCAAATAAGGTAAATAAAACCAGTGGGTTTTCACGGCTATTCAGTTTGGCGAAATTCCAATGTTTAGCTTTGCCCTGTTTTTGATCAACAACAGGTTTGTAATTACCTTCACTGTCTTTGTGATATTTTACCGGCATAGAATCGGTACGACTCATTTCAATCGGTAAATCTTTGGTTTGTTGAAAACGTACATTGGGGTGAGTGATTTCAGGATCTGGAAAACCAGGAATTTGCGTTTTACATTGCTCGCGGTTTTCAGGGGTATTTTCAACCACACCAAAATCGAGTGCATTACCAACACACGCTGAAACACAAGCTGGTTTTAAACCTACTTCTAAGCGGTCAACACACATATTACATTTTGAAACCTGACCTTTTACCGGGTCTAATTGCGGGGCATTGTATGGGCAAACCCAAGTACAATAGCCACAACCAAAACAGGTTTCAGGGTCTTGCAATACCGCGCCGTATTCAGCATGTTTAGTATAAGCTTTTGTTGGGCAGCCTTTTAAACAAACCGGATCATCACAATGGTTACACGCCATTGAAATATTCATGCGTTTATAATCAGGAAAAGAGCCACCTTCCACATAACCTACACTACGAAAGGCAAGGTGAGATGGATTTTCATTTTTCTCTGAACAAGCCGCTTCACAAGCATGACAACCAATACAGTTATCTGCAGTGAAGAAAAAACCATGTTGTTTATTACGGTTTGGGTTTGAGCCTACCTCTGGGTTTTCGTTGATAAACATCGAACGATCTTTTGGTAGGTCGGTCAATTCAACTAAATCAATCAGCTGACCATAGCGATTTTCTTTCTTAATCTCGGTATCTGGCAAAACAGCATAAGAACGTTCTTGGGTTCTTACTTCCCAGTGGTTTGAGCGACCTTCTTGTTCCGTACCAATTTCCATCGTGGCCGGGTCAAAACCTTGCACTATGGTTTCGGCTGATACATTGTCTATTGCTTTATTCATAATAATTTCTCAATTAATACCTATAGGTAAGTACCTACAAGTAAGTGCCGAATTAATAGTTACGACGTTCTACATTCAAACGTGCGGCTTCTGCTTGGTCTACCTTCTCTATTCGAGTCGAACATTGCTTGAATGCTGGTTGGCGAGAGTGAGGATCTAATAAACCTAAAGTTAAACGGTTAACACAGTCATGAAAGTGAAAGGGAATAAACACCATGTCTCTAGCAACACGCTGAGTTAGCTGAACCAATACCACGGCGTCACCACGTCGGCTGGTTAAGCGCACATACGTTTGATGTTCAATGCCAAGCTCTTTGGCGGCATCAGGGTTCATTTCCATGTAAGGTGTTGGGCTGAATTTATTACAGTTACCAATTTTACCGGTACGTGTTCTGGTATGAAAATGCTCTACCACACGGCCACTGTTCAGCCAAAATGGATAGTCTTTACACGGCTTTTCATTGTTATCGTAAAAATCGACACAAATTAGATTGGCTTTACCCGATGCTGTTTGGAACTTACCGTCGGTATATAAACGCGGACTGCCTTTTAATGGCGTGTTGGTTTCGCCTTGTGACTGTTGCTCGGCCATTTCTTCTGAGAACGGCCATTGAATACCGCGAGCTTTAATGATTTTTTCGTAACTCATGCCTGAGATATCTAAAGTACGCTCATTACCGTAGGCATTAGTTCCTTTAGAAAGTTGTTTCATTTCATCAAATGCCGCTTCTGGCTCGTCAGGAAATTTAATGATCTTGCCATTATCAAAACGCTTGGCCATTTCATTAAAAATATCAAAGTCAGGTTTTGAATTAGCATACGGCGGTAATACTCTATCGATTAAATTAACACGACGTTCGGTATTGGTATGACAGCCTTGTTTTTCCGCCCAAACCGAAGCTGGGAAATAAACATGCGAATACTGATTCATTTCAACATCTTCGTAGACATCTTGAACCACTAAGAAATCTAATTTTTCGAGCGCCTTACGAATGCGTGCGGTATTGGGCATAGATGTCATTGGGTTGGTGGCAACTATCCATAAGCCTTTAATTTCGCCGGTTTCAATGGCTGGGAAAATGTCGGTTTCTGCCAAGCCACGTTTTTTCGGGAAAAATTCAGGGTCAATACCCCAAAAGTCAGCGATTTCTTGTCTATCTGCTTCATTTTCTAAGTAACGATAACCCGGTAACCCAGAACATGATGACCATTCACGGGTGCCCATGGCATTACATTGACCGGTAATGGAGAGTGAAGTACCGCCCGGTTTACCGATATTACCGGTAATTAAATTAAGGTTGTTAATATTAGCTACACCATCAGAACCATGAGTCGACTGATTGATACCCATAGTCCAAATGCTCATGGCCGCTGGAGCTTTTGCGTATAAGCGTGCGACGGTTCTAATGCGATCTTCATCAATGCCACATTGGTGCTGCGCGACTTCTGGTGCGTAATCTTGCACTAAGGCTTTTACTGCTTCATAGCCTTGAGTATGAGCGTCGATGTACGCTTGATCTTGTAGACCTTCATTGATAATAACGTGCATCATCGAATTGATTAACACACAGTCCGTACCCGGAGTAATCGGTAAATGAATGTCAGCAAATTGCGCCAACATAGTCACACGTGGATCAACAACAATTAATGGGAATTTACGTTTTTCTAGTGCTTCTTTTAAGCGCCAATAAATAACCGGGTGTTGCTCTGGTAGGTTAGAGCCAAAGGCCATAAAACAGTGGGTATGCTCAAAATCATCATAACAACCTGGTGGGCCGTCACTACCAAATGAACGCTTATAACCGCTTACGGCTGAAGCCATACATAAAGTCGTATTACCATCGTAGTTATTGGTGCCAATACAGCCTCGGGCTAATTTACCTAAAGTATAAAATTCTTCAGTGAGTAATTGACCTGTTGAAATAATCGCGAAAGCGTCTTTTCCGTGTTTGGCTTGAATTTCTTTGATTTTATCGGCAGTAGTATCAAAGGCAGTATCCCAAGAGGTTTTTTCAAACTTCTCGTAATGTTTTTCGCGAATAAGTGGCTCTGTACCGCGACCAGGGCTTTCAAAAAGTTCGTGCTCTAACAAACCTTTAATGCATAGCTTACCGCGGTTAACGTCTGCTCCTGCATGACCACGTGAAGTGACAATACGCTTTTCTTCGCTTAAGCCGATCTCGATGCTACAACCGGTTGAACAATAATTACAGGTGGTATATTTCCATTCTTTTACTTTTTTATCGGGAATGGTAATCGGCTTTCTTTTTTTACGTCCAAACAACATGACAAATCCAGGAGTTTACTATTTAACAAGGCTTGCCATCTTTAGAGCAAAAAATACGCCAGTTAAAATTTCATTTGATATCAGGCAGTTAAGTTGTTGTTGTTTGTTGGGTTACAGTAAAATAGTGCTAAAACGGTGCGATTGCTAGTTAATGGTGCGATGAGTTCTGTGGCGATATTCAGGTAATATAGTGTTGACAGATATGAGCTAATTGAAATTACGAGCATCAGAAGTAAAGCGGGAATTTCAGGTCAATATGTTACGAAGTGAAACTATTTTAGATCGGTAGACTACAAAGTGCCCTGAAACTTGGTTACAATACGCGCTCTTAAAAAGCTCAATGAATGGATTTATCATGTC